>CADBOX010000315.1 GCA_902796415.1 uncultured Lachnospiraceae bacterium | reverse complement strand
TGATGTGTCAGGGCAATTTCGGAGGCCGTAGTGATGAATATATTGTCTGGGTTTATGGTGATGATGCTGCGTCTGCCTTTAATGGTGTGGTTGTAATAGGCAATTATATAAGTCCCTTCAACGTCATAGAAAAGAATGGATTAAAATTTACTGATTTTAACAGGACATTATCAGATGCCTTTGCAAATGAATCTATATTAGATATGCAGGGAACAGTAGAAGCATTAAGTAGATATTATTTCAAGAATGGAGAAAGTTTTGAAGGGATTTCTGTTGCTCCGGAGTATCAGGAAAGATTTGAAAGGTTGATGTTTGAAGCGATAGATTATTATGCCGAATAGGGGGAAGGTTAATTGGTTATTTCAGCAGAAGAAAAGATGATGTATGGAGTAGATATCTAAAGGTAACTCCGTATCAGCAAGGAAAATCATATGTTTTGATTGGCAAATTCTGGCAAGCTGAATTAAAAGTAGCTCTGTCAGGTTCCGTGCTCGAACGAGTTAGAACAGGTCAGGGTGTACCTCAAGGAGGATACACCCCTCTACTGAAACGCCAGTATTTCCTCTTCCCCTCGGAAGGGATTACCATTACAGACCAGATTGATACAGACCTTAAGAGTGGTGGCAATCGGCAGTGTTATGACATAACTATATTAATCCTCATATATTTCCTGGAGGCATATCAACACAACCTGTCCTTCATTTGCGAGATCTTTCAATCCTTTGGTAAAGCCGGATTTAGAAAAGATGTAATAAAAGCAAGTGTCATCTCCATTTGTAAAAACAGAGGCATAATCATGTAATAGATCTAATTCGTCTGTACCAATCTCCTCATTTTTATATTTACAGGATCCAATGATGTACTGTCGTCCACTACGAGTATTATTTGCTTTTGCAGAGACAGCTACAATATCCAGCTGGATTTCTTTTTTCTTGACTGGGTGTGCTCCCCACCATTCTCCAATTTCTGAAATCGGGAAAGGCAGTTTCTCTGGATGCATAATGAGATATTGCCTGCAGATATCTTCGAAGACTAAGCCCATATAAACAGATAGATAGCTTCCAACAGATGCTTCATAAGTTCTGCCAATTGTCCCTGCACTTATTGCCATCATATTTCCAGGAACAAAGCGGTACCAGAACCGGAAAAAATGATCGGTTATACGATAGAAAGATTTCCGGGAAGACTTGTTGACAACCGGTTCGATTCTATGAATGATTCCAAGATTGGTAAGAACCTTTAGGTATTTGGAACAGACACTCCGCTCAAGTCCTGCTTTATCAGCAATCTCGTTTTGACGGGTCGCTCCATTTGCGATGGCCGTGATTATTGCATTGTAGACTGCCGGTTCCCGAAGTTCCTGTTTTAAAAGATTTTCCGGTTCCTCAAACAGATAAGATGATGTATCGAGCAGATTTTCAAGCAGGGCATCTTTAATGGAACCGGTCACATCTAATTTATTGATGTAATGAGGAACTCCGCCGGTAATCCCATAGATTAACGCATTATCCTGATTGGAAAGTTCCGGATGGAATCTTGCTGTGTCCAGATAAGAAAGCGGATCTATTCTTAATTGTGCAGTCCGTCTTCCGAACAAAGGACTTTTTTCACTGAGAACGTCTTTTTCCATAAAACTCATGGAAGAGCCGCATAGAATCAGGAATAGTTCTGTATTTGCCCAATCATGATCGAGCAAATGCTGTAGTCTGGATGGAATGGAATCATCGGCTTTTGCCAAATAGGGAAGTTCATCAATTACGAAGATAACTCTTTCAGATTCTTTGGCAATTCGTGTGACCTCAGAGAAAGCATCGTCGAAAGAGCGATAAACAGGTGCACTTTGGGTATCCGGATGATGATATGCATATATAGCTTTCGACAGGGCTGTCAGATTTCCCTGAGCATTTGTATTTAAAGCCGGAAAATAGATGGTTGGTTTGTCTTTGGTAAATTCATTGATAATCGCAGTTTTTCCTACTCTTCTTCGTCCATAAATGACGATACACTCCAGTCCATTCTTTTTATACCGTTTATTTAAAACATTTAATTCTTTTTCTCTGCAAAGAAACATTATTGCCCCTCCTTCAAGTCTTGATTAGACGAAACATAAGTAGACAACTCATAAGTATATTATTATAATTTGTGGTCAATGTCAATATTTAAAAGAAAGGAACAAACGTTATGACCAGACAATGAACTAAGAAAATCTATGTTCCGATTTTCTGACAGGGAAGTGAAGGTTGACGTACAGTTGATATGTACCCCCTTTCCTGGACAACCAGGGAAGGGGGATTACTATGCTCTATTCACCTGATTGGTTATTAAGGCTCGTCGGATTTATCTTTATTGTTTGGATTTTTTTCGTCATCTTTTTTTTCAGGTCCGACTTCTATCCAAATAACATAACCACCGGCAAGAGCAGCAACCAGACCACAGATAATAGCAATAATATTAGTACCCATTTCTTTCTCCTCTCTACAAATTTAAGTTGATCAGTAGAGGGTATTATCTGTGATCCTCCTTGTGATGAATGTACCTGATAATCCGGCTCTTTACCGGATTATAGCAGGATAGTAATAGATTCCTGCAGTACATGAAAAATAGAACTGCAACCATAAGCAAAAGAGGATTTAAACGACATAAACTGAATAGTAACAGCCTGGGTATATCACTAAAGTTATTATCACCTGGCTACATTTCGGCTACAAAAATCTGTAAAACAGGTAAAAAGTAGCCGAAAAATAGAAAAAATTACAAAAAAATGACAGAAATATAAACTCTATTCTTTATGCAAGGCTGAGCTAAATCCTGCAATGGAAAAGCAATATATTATAATAGAGGCCAGATCAGACAGGGGAATCATGGGAAATACAGGTTTGCAGAAAGCAATATTCTGTAATACCCTACTTACTTTTGTGGAATAGATTGTAGCAGGTTATAGGCTTATAGTTATTATATCGAAAAGTCGAAGTTCAATAACCAAGTATAATAACGATTAAAACTATGAGAAAAGAAAGAGAGGGATCCTATGTTAGAGCATGTATTCAGCCCGATCACGATCAACGGAATGGAACTTAAAAATCGAATGGTAGTTACTCCAATGGTGACGGATTATTGCAACGAAGATGGTACTGCTACAGAAAAATATCTGGCATATCATGAGGAAAAAGCCAAAGGTGGTTATGGCCTGATTATTACAGAGGACTACAATATTGCACCTAATGGACATGGATTTAAGGCTACTGCCGGTTTCTGGAATGATGGCCAGATTGAAAGCCACAGCACACTTCCGCCGAGAGTTCACAAGTATGGAGCAAAGATTCTTGCACAGATCTATCACTGCGGCAGACAGACCAACACAGGAGCAATCCCGGGACAGAAAGCGAGATCATCCTCAAGAATCGCCTGTCCTTTCAGTGATATGATGCCTGAGCCCTTTACTACAGAAGAG
>CADBOX010000314.1 GCA_902796415.1 uncultured Lachnospiraceae bacterium | reverse complement strand
CATAATAAAAGGTGGAGACTTGGAAGAAATCAGGTCAATCATAGGCGATGTAAAAAAGGAAATCGGAGAGCAGCTTTTCCGAGGGTTAGACAGAGAAGGGGTATATGTAAAAGATAAAGAAACTGTTATTTCTTTTATTAAAGATTATATCCGAATCTATGCAGCCGAATACGAGACTGGTGAAAAGGAGTTGCCTTTAGTAATCAAACTGGCTCCCCTCTTTGATGGTATGGAGCTTAGATGTCAGACGGTACCGATCGAGAAAGAAAATTACATTGCATCCTTCCTTGATAACGATATCATCAGATATAGCTTCCTTGTTGAGCACTTGAAGAATAAAGGCAACGGTCACTGGCAGCTTTTCCGTAGCCCGTCTAATGATGCTATCAAATCGCTCCCTGATATAGCGAGGAGTGATGGAAATCCGAAAGTTTGGAAACGATATTCGTATTATGCCTATGTGATCTCAGATGGTGATCATATGGGAGCTGTCCTTTCGGAAAAGGACACTATGGAAAAGATCAGGGATTTTTCTCAGAACTGTCTTGCTTATAACACGAAAGCCTGCAGGTGCGTAGAAGATTTTGGCGGGATCGTTATTTACGCAGGAGGCGATGACCTTCGATTCCTTGCCCCCCTTACAAGATATGATAATTCCGCAAAGAGGCAGAAAACTATTTTTGACCTTCTTCTGGATATAAAGAAGTGTTTTAAAGAAGTTTTTGCTACGGAGAAGGGAGATAAGAAAAACACTTCCACCAATCCAACAGTTTCTTTTGGCGTAGCGATTACATATCATAAATATCCGCTGTATGAGACGGGGAATATTGCAGAGACTCTTTTATTTAACGCAAAGGATTTGGGAAGGGATAGTGCATGTATTTATCTACAGAAGCACTCCGGACAGGCCGTGAAGTATATCATTCATAACATCTCTGAATGTACCGACAGTATTGGGCTACTGAATGATCTGAATGTCGTGATTGGTGAAAGAATAAAAGAAACTTCGTTCAATTCTGCCCTTTCTCATATTACGCAGTATATGGGAGTCCTGGACTTTGCTTTGATGGAGAATGAGAAGGGAAATCCCCGGCCATTAGACATTTTCTTTGAGAATATCTTTGCCGGAGATACTGCCCTTGCAAATGAAAAGATCAGAGATTCCGTAAAGCAATTAGCCAGTAATGCTGTTCCAGGGAAAATAGAATCGTTGCATGGTGACCTTAATACTGGAGAGGGAAAGATAGTTCCTGAAAAAGTATGGCCGTTTATTGACCTTCTGCGAACCGCACAGCTTTTTGGAGAGGCAGGTGATCCCCAGAATGAGTAAAGAGATTCTAATAAAGCTGACCCCCTTGGAACCCTATTTTTTAGGCAGTGACAGAACATTTCATTATGGGGAGAAAGATATACGGCGAATCGGTAAGTCGGATTACTTTGTCAAATCAGAAAAGATCCCATCCCAGACAACAATTTTTGGCATATTACGGTACCTGGGGGTACAAAGCCGGACCGTTGATTATGACCTGGGAGACAGTGAGCGGTATATCGGCGCTTCGTCATTTCAGTTTGATTCCCCTGGACAAACCTTTGGGAAAATAAATAAGATTTCCCCATTGTTCATGATGAACTGCAATTCGGGTCGATTTTATGTAAGGACTCCGTTTAATCATAATAAATCTTCTGCTGCTGTGTCTTCATCCGGATATAAATGCTTTTACCCATTCCGCGAGTTTACAGAATTGATCTTTACAAATGGGGACATCTGTGATGAGCAGATCATACCCTTGGATTATAATGCCAAAGACTGGCTGACGGATTCCTTTATGGACATTGATAATCGCGAAATAATTGAGAGCCCTGAATTGTTTTTTGAAAGGGATTATATAGGAGTAGATACAAATAAAAGCAAAGATGCCTTTTTCAAAATGCAGTACGTTCAGCTGAAAGAGGGGTATTGCTTTGCTTTTTACGCAGTTATAGACGACGATTTCCCGGAAATAACTGATAAGATCATTTATATGGGCAGGCGAAAATCAGCATTTTCAGTAACAGTAGAATGCTCCGGAGAAAGCAGTTGGAGCAGGTGCAAACAATCCATTGGCAAGGCTATTGGTATTGAAGGATATCCTTTCCGCTACTTTGCGTCTGATACTTATCTGAAGAGTATACCTGGAGGGAATCCTTTAGAATCTCTTCTCAGCCATTGCAGATTTTCTGTTATTCAGACAAAGACATTACGTGAATACACGACGAATTATAATAAGACCAGTCAGAAAGACAGGTTCAAAAAATCAGATGAATTATTCAGACTGATCAGGGCCGGCAGCGTTATATATCCGAAGGATGGACATACGCTTTCGATTGAAAACATGGTGAATGACAATCATTTCTTCACGATAGGGATGAACTGCATTATATAAGGGGGAAGACTTATGAGTGTATTTTTGTATAAGATGACATGTTTAACAAATCTCCATGTAGGTAACGGTGATGTTAATTACAGCATTATTGATAATGAGGTGGAATTGGATTATGTATTAAAGGAACCCACAATACCGTCGTCAGGTGTAAAGGGAGCCCTGCTTAGTTATGTGGAAAACCTGAAAGATGACCATACGAAACTCATAAAAATGGTGTTCGGTGGCATAGAAGACTCCAAAGGCAAAGACGGGGCTATAGACAAAAACACTACAAAAGGTCTGTATAAATTCTTATCCGCGAATCTACTCTCCAGACCGGTGCGGGTTTCACTTGGGAAGTATTCCTATGCAAATGCGACAAGTTATGAATTGATAGAACGATACAATTCTCTTTGCGAAAACCTCGGGATAGAGGTGGAAAAATTGGAAATCAAAGCGGAAGGCTGCTTATGCACCGAAGGGATTTCGGAAGTTGAAGGGATCAGAGTAAGTCAGGGGCAGACTTTTGAATCACTGTCGGCGTTAATACCTGAACCTATGGTCATCATGCCAAATTCAAAACTTAATGAGATTCCGCTCCCGGTAGTTGCAAGAAACAGGCTGGGGGATGACGGTAATTTGTGGTATGAGCAATTTGTTCCGTACAATTCTATATTCTACATGATCATTATTACGCCTGACACGGATAACCAGTTGGATGATTTGATAAATAATAAAATTGTACAGTTCGGAGGGAATGCGTCAATCGGCTATGGTCTGATGAAGATTGAAAAAATGTCGAAGCAGCAATGACTGATAATGAAGATTGATTTGTTGACGTCATATAGTTACAGGGGATATCATCATGAATAAAAAAAGAGTAGACGAACTGATCCCATACGCATACGAGGTAATAAAAAACGTAAATATATGTGAAGAAGACAAGGATAATCCCGGAAACCTGGTCGTTGATTCTACATATACTGCCTACATATCTTCGTTCGGTGCAGCTGTGACAATGGGCAGCCTTATCTCT
>CADBOX010000313.1 GCA_902796415.1 uncultured Lachnospiraceae bacterium | reverse complement strand
GGATGGAAGAGATGAAAATGAGATGCTGGCTCTGGCAGCCTGTCTGGAGGAACATTTCCCCCACTCTCTGGCAAACGCCGTTGTGAAAGCTGCCAAAGACCGTTCTTTATCTCATGAAGAGCTGCACACAGCACCGAATTATATCGTAGCCCATGGTATTATCTCCACCTTGAATGGGGAGAAAGTCGTGATTGGAAGCAGTCATTTTGTTCTGGAAGATGAAGGGGCTTATATCTCCGAAGAAGACCGGGAAAAGGTTCTGGCCATGCCGACCCAATATTCCCGCCTCTATATGGCTATCGGCAACCGAATGGCCGCCGTTATCGGCATCTCGGATCCCATCCGGCCAGAGAGTACTCAGATCATCCAGTCACTGCGTGATTGCGGTATCAAACACGTCGTCATGATGACCGGAGACAGTGATCGTACTGCCAGAGCCATCGCAGAACAAGCCGGAATCACAGAATACTATTCTGAGGTATTACCGGAAGATAAAGCAAGATATGTACAGGCTGAAAGAGACAAAGGACGTAAAGTCATTATGATTGGTGACGGTATCAACGACTCTCCTGCTCTGTCAGCAGCAGATGTAGGAATCGCCATCAAAGAAGGTGCAGATATCGCAAGAGAAATCGCCGATATCACTCTCTCCGGAAAAGAGTTGGAGAAGCTTGTGGTTCTCAGGTATCTCAGCAAAGAACTGATCGGCAGGATGAACCGGACAGCCTGGTCCGGGATCGCATTCAACGGTGCCATCCTGTTAGGAGGTATCGCAGGTCTGGTTAGCCCCGGAACGGCAGCCCTTCTCCACAATATGTCCACCATCGTCCTCTGCCTCAATAACATGCAGAACATTCTTCCGGAAGAGGATGAAATGATATCATAGATCAAGGGGGAATTCTTATGATAGAATGTATGGATATGAACAATCTCCACAGAAGACTCAAGAAGATTCAAGGCCAGGTGGCCTCCATCGACCGGATGATCGAGGAAGATATCCCTTGTGAAGATATCCTCTCCCAGATTAATGCCGCCAAATCCGCCCTACATAGATGCGGACAGATCATATTGGAAGGACACATTCAACACTGTGTGCTGAACGGAATTCAGCACGGAGATGCTGAAAAAACTGTGAAGGAATTCACCAAGGCGGTAGAACGCTTTGCAAATATGTCATAAGTTTTAGGCTTACGGGGAGCATCCCAATCGGTGCTCCCCGTTTTTTGATTTTCAGGAAAATTATGGGGATTGCAAAATATGATAAGTTGTGTATAATATTAGTTAGTTATAACTAATAATTAGAGGGGGGTCAGACCCCCCACAGGGGTCTGACCCCCCTTACCCTTTTTACCCCTACCCCACTCAGGAAGAATTATGTTTTTGCAATTAGATCATATCAAAAAATCATATGGAACCGGCGATAATGCCACGCTTGTGCTCAAGGGAATCGACCTTGGTCTTGCACGGGGGGAATTCTGTGTTCTCCTGGGTCCGTCCGGTTCCGGCAAGTCTACCTTACTGAATATCATCGGTGGTATCGACAGTATGGACAGCGGCACCATCACCATCGATGGAGAACTGATGAATCAGATGAAGGAGAAACAGCTGACACGTTATCGCAGGACCCACCTGGGTTATGTCTTCCAGAGTTACAACCTGATTCCTAATCTCACGGTACGGGAAAATATCGAGGTGGGAGCCTATCTTTCAAAAGACCCTTTGCCTGTGGATGAACTGCTGCATGTTCTGGGTCTTTATGATCACCGCAACAAACTCCCCAACCAACTCTCCGGAGGGCAACAGCAGAGAACTGCCATCGGAAGGGCCGTTGTCAAGAAACCGGATATCCTTCTGTGTGATGAACCCACCGGTGCGCTGGATTATACTACTTCCAAAGAGATTCTTAAGTTAATTGAGACCGTAAACCAGACCTACAAAAGTACAGTGATCATGGTAACCCACAATGATGCTCTCAAATATATGGCAGACCGTGTCATCTCTTTGAAGGATGGAGTAATCACTAACAATTATCTTAATGAAAATAAATTGCCTGCGGAGGAATTGGAATGGTAATGCCCCGGAAGTCTCCACTTATCCATCGGATTCCGAGAGAGCTTCGCTCTGATCTTGGAAAATATCTGGTCATTTTTATCCTGCTGACAGCCAGCATCGGCCTGGTCAGTGGTTATCTGGTGGCAGCAGAAAGCATGATCACAGCCTATAATGACAGCTTCGAGAAATACCACATAGAAGACGGAAATTTTCTTCTCTCCAAGAAGGCCAACCGATCGCAGATTCGTAAGATGGAAGAGCTTGGAATACAAATCTATGAGAATTTCTATCGGGAGATGCCTTTGGACAACGGGAGCACTCTGCGTTTTTTTAAGGATAGAACACAGATTAATCTTCCTTGTCTTATGAAGGGTCGCCTCCCGGAGAAACCAGGGGAGATTGCCATCGACCGTATGTATGCAGATAATAATCACCTTCGGGTAGGAGATCAGATATCCTGCAGTTCCGGCACATTTACTGTCACGGGCCTGGTAGCCCTCTCTGATTACAGCAGTCTGTTCCAGGATAACAACGATATGATGTTCGACTCCATTCTTTTTGGAGTGAGTCTGGTTACCGCAGAAGAATTCGATTCCTGGGATCCGGACACCCTCCGTTTCAGTTACTCCTGGTCCTACAACACTCCGCCCCGGTCAGAGGAAGAAGAAAATGAGCTGGCTGAGGACATGATGAAGAAGATCAATGCCATCGTTTCCCTGGAATCATTTACTCCCAGATATACCAATCAGGCCATTATGTTTACCGGTGATGACCTGGGGAGTGACCGGGCTATGATGCAGGTCCTGCTGTATATCATTGTCCTGATTATCGCCTTTGTTTTCCGGATTATCATCCAGGACACTATCCAGAAAGAATCCGCAGTAATTGGAACTCTGCGTGCTTCAGGATACACAAAAATGGAATTAATACGTCACTATATGGCTTCCCCTGTAATCATCACACTGATCAGTGCCCTGATCGGCAATCTTCTGGGATATACCTTCCTGAAGGATTTCTGCGCCGGTCTCTATTACTCCAGCTACAGCCTGCCTACCTATGTTACCCTGTGGAACAGCTCTGCCTTCTTTCAGACGACGGTCATTCCCATTCTGATCATCATGATCATCTGCTTTTTCAGTCTTCTCGGAAAACTATCACTTTCTCCGTTGTCTTTTCTGCGGAAAAATCTGCAACGAAAGAAGACCCGGAAGGCATTTCCTCTGTCTCCCCGAATCCCTTTTTTCTCACGATACCACATCAGAGTAATTCTCCAGAATAAAGGAAACTATATCATGCTTTTTTTCGGCATCATCTTTGCCAATTTTCTGCTGATCTTCGGGCTTGCCCTTCCCTCTGTCCTGGACCATTACCAGGAAGGTATCGGGAATAATATGTTGAGCAAGTATCAATACATCCTCCAATTCCCAATGTCTGCTGTAAAAGAGGACATGAAGCTGGAAGATCTTCTGTCCCTGATTCTCTTTTATTCGGACGTGGAGACGGATGTGGAGGATGCGGAGAAATTTACCGCCTATTCCCTAAGTACTCTCGGTGAAGGCCGTTACAAAAAAGAAGAAATCTCCCTGTATGGAATCGATAAGAAGAGTAAATATGTACCCTTGGATGTGACGGGAGATCAGGTCTATATCTCATCCTCTTACGCTGAAAAATACAAGTTACAGCCAGGGGATACCGTCACATTGAAAGAAAGATATGAAGATAAAACCTACCACTTTACCGTGAGTGGTATCTATGACTACGAAGGCAGCCTCTGCCTGTTTATGAGTCAGAATAAACTCAATGATCTCGTGGATCTTGGTTCGGACTATTTCTCAGGTTACTTTTCCAACCAGGAAATCAGAGACATTGATAAAAAGCATCTGTCCACCGTCATTGATTACGAATCCCTGACCAAGATTTCCAGGCAGCTTCAGAAATCCATGGGGAGTATGATGTATCTGGTGGATGCCTTCTCCGTACTGATCTTCATCGTTTTAATTTATCTGATGTCCAAGATTATCATCGAAAAGAATGCGCAGCACATATCCATGTCCAAGATCCTGGGGTACAACAACAAAGAGATCAGCCGTCTCTATATCACGTCCACTACGTTTGTCGTGATCGCTTTCCTGCTGATCTCTCTGCCTCTTGAGAATGCCCTTCTCAGAATTATATTTGAAATGTTTGTTATGACCAGTATCTCCGGCTGGATCCCCTACTGGCTGGATCCCATGATCTACGTTCGGATGTTTCTTCTAGGATTCGGGACTTACCTGGTTGTCGCCCTGCTGGAATATAAGAAAATACAGAAGATTTCCATGGAAGAGGTATTAAAGAATGTAGAGTAATCTATTTCCACTCCTCTTTCGTCAGAAGGTTCACGTGGCCGGTCCTCCTTTCATGCATAAGGGGGACATCAAGGCCTTCCGTGGTCCATTGATAACGGAAACCGCACTTTTCCTGCACCCTCTTCGATTTGATATTACCGTCATAATACCCACACCAGACCTTCTGCATGCCAATATCTTCAAAGGCATGACGAAGAATCTCCCTGACTGCTTCCGGCACGATTCCCTGTCCCCAGAATGGCTTTCCTAGCCAGTAGCCCAGTTCACATTCATCATCCCGGTCTGTCAGATCCGTGTGTCCATTCAGCTTAAGTTCGACGGCACCGATCGCTTTGTTGTCTGTTTTCAGACAGATTGCGTAGGCCTCTGCACCACTAAATACATTTCGGATGACATCTAGGCTTTCCTCCACACTCTGATGGGGAGGCCATCCGGCAATCGGTCCGACCTCCGGATCTTTGGCATATACGTACAGATTCCCTGCGTCGCTTTCCTCCCATTTTCTAAGAATAAGCCGCTCTGTCACGAGCAGGTCCTCCACATCAGCCACGGGAAATCCTTTCTCCCTGAGAAGCTGGGCAGTGATGCCGGAACTTTCGATCAATGTTCCGGAAAATGTGCCGTCATACCTCTGATTTACTCCACAGCTGGGGCTCCTGGATTGCAGCACAATCAGGTCCGGCTGTTCTCTTTTGGCTATCTCCAGGCACTTTGTCGCTCCTTCCCGGAATTCCCTGTCTACAATCCTCCCATCCCTGGTCTTTACCAGACCATCACAGATCTCGGAAGGTACTCGTGGAGTCGGAAGTCCACCCATCTGCTCCGGACAGACAGGAATCACTTCATTATCGGCCATCAGTTTCAAGACCTTCTCCGTCCGATTGTTTCCTCCGTTATATTTACAATTGCCACCTGTCAGACAGGCACTGACCATAATCTTCATTACTATTCCCCTTCACTACACTAATTACTGTCTTGGCTTTCCCTTTATTTAATTCTGTATTATAATCCATATCTATGATTCCATCAATCATTGCGTATCTCAATCTGTCCCTTCAGAATCTTTCCGCCCAGGCTCCTTCCTTGAGATAAAGAATTCTTTATGTTATGATTAAAGACAGAAATAAGCAGGAGGAAAAAATATGATTTACAGAGATTTTCAGGATATCAAGCTCTCCGCCCTTGGCTTCGGCGCCATGCGTCTGCCGGTAACCGGCGGGGATGACAGTACAATTGACGAAGCCTCCGCTCTGGATATGGTGGATATCGCCATGAAGGAAGGGATCAATTATTACGATACCGCATGGGGCTATCACAGTGGTAATTCCGAACTTGTCATGGGAAAGGCGCTGGCACGGTATCCGAGAGAAGATTTTTATCTGGCTACCAAGTTCCCCGGTTATGACCCCTCCAACTGGGCTAAGGTAGAGGAAATCTTCGAGCGGCAACTGGAGAAACTGAAAGTGGATTACTTTGATTTCTACCTTTTCCACAATGTATGTGAAATGAACATCGATGCCTATCTGGATGATGAGAAATACGGCATCTACAGTTACCTGATAAAGCAGAAACAAGAGGGGCGTATTAAGCATCTGGGCTTCTCCTGCCACGGTAGTATGGATGTGCTGAAACGCTTTCTTGATGCCTACGGTAAAGATATGGAATTCTGTCAGCTCCAGCTGAATTATCTGGACTGGACCTTCCAGGATGGCAAGGATAAAGTGGCTCTCCTGGATGAATGGAACATTCCGGTGTGGGTCATGGAACCCCTGCGCGGAGGCAAACTGGCCAGGCTGGCTCCGGAATATGAAAATGAACTGAAGGATCTCCGCCCTGAGGAGGAGATCCCCGCATGGGCTTTCCGATTTCTGCAGAGTATCCCTTCTGTAACGATGATCCTTTCCGGTATGTCCGACAAAGAACAGCTTGTCGCTAATCTTAAGACATTCTCCGAGGACCGAATACTTTCTGAGGCAGAGATGCATGCAGTGCTCGCCATGGCAGAAAAGATGTTATCAGCAGGTACCGTTCCCTGCACGGCATGCCACTATTGTGTAAGCCACTGTCCGCAGGAACTGGATATCCCCAATCTGCTTAATCTGTATAATGAGCATGCTTACACCGGCGGTGGGTTTATCGCTCCTATGGCTCTGAGTGCTTTATCGGAGGACAAGCGTCCTCAGGCATGTCTCCATTGTCGCAGCTGTGAGGAAGTCTGTCCGCAACAGATTAAGATCTCTGAGGTACTGGCTGATTTTTCTGAAAAGCTTGGAGGTTGATCCGTCATGAAAGATATCTACCTGGCCGGTGGATGTTTCTGGGGCATGCAGAAATTTTTCGATCAGTTCGAAGAGATAGCAGAAACAGAAGTCGGCTATGCCAACGGTCCGGACCATAAGCCTTCTTATGAGGAGGTCTGCCAAAACAGCGGCCACGCAGAGACCCTGCGAATCTCTTATGATGAGACACGATTGCCATTGACAAAGCTTCTGGAATACTATTTTATGGTGGTCGATCCGGTTTCCGTGAACCGCCAGGGAAATGATATCGGCATCCAATATCGTACAGGCATCTATTATACGGAGGATGACCAGCTTCCTGAGATTATGTCTGTCTATGAGAAAGAACAGGAAAAAACAGAACTTCCTCTGGCCGTCTCTGTCGAGAAGCTGAAGAATTTCTTCTCAGCAGAAGAATACCACCAGAAATATCTGGACAAAAACCCGGGAGGCTATTGTCACATACCGGAAACATATTTTCATTTATCATAGTACTGATTACTCAGAAGAAAGCTGCAAGGAGCCTGGGGTATAAAACCCCAGGCTCCTTATTATTCGACTCTTTGAATAAGATCTGTTCACTATTTCATCTGCCCGTATTTACAGTCATCGCAGTAAAGCAGCCGGTGTGTGTCCTTTAACTGGCAGACATCTGCTGACCAGCGGCAAAGGTTTTGTAAGATGGGTACTGCCTTACGTCCCTTTTCAGAGAGGCGGTACTCCACATGAGCCGGTATTTCATGGCTTACCCGACGGCTGATGATCTGATGGCTTGTCAGTTTCCTCAGGACTCCGGACAAGGCTGTATCGGAGATTTCCGGCAGATAGTCTTTAAATCTACTATAGCGAATGGTCTCATTATGGGCAAGTAGACATATGATGCGGATGTCCCATTTTCCCTTGAACAAAGAAATGGCATATTCAAATGGACACAAGTTCTCATCCGGGATTTTTTTCTGATACATAATCCGTTCTCTCCTCTTTTACTAAAGAAAGATTTGGCTGCTCAATAATTTGTGAGTCAATAATATTATATCAAATAGATGCTATAATAATGGATAAATACAACTACAATACTGGTAGAATTTGGGCGGGGAGGAATACGCATGATGAATACCGAAGAGAAAATCAATCCGATACCTTTTCGAAAAAAAGAAGACCTTAACCTCTATGGTCTGGCTTTTAATGTGCCGGTTACCCTGGATGGGAAGACAGTTATCGCAGACCGGGTTGTGAAGACGGCCTGTCCTCACAATTGTTATGATACCTGCGGCCTGCTGGTGTATGTAAAGGATGAGAAAGTGATTAAGATCGAAGGAGATCCTGATCATCCCATCACAAAAGGAACCCTCTGTCTGAAAGCTATGGCCAATGTACAGAAAATCAACAGTCCGGACCGTGTCAGATATCCCATGCTTCGTGTCGGTAAGCGTGGGGAAGGAAAATTTAAAAGAATTACCTGGGACGAGGCTATGGATTACATGGCAGATAAAATTCGAACTATCTGTGACAGCTATGGTTCGGAGGCCATGATGGAATATGGCTATTCAGGCAACCGAGAATACATGGCAAAGGCTGTAAGTGCCAGACTATGGAATCTGCTTGGAGCGACAAAGCTTGTGGGAAGCTTCTGTGTTCTATCCGGAATCTCCGGATCCCAGTGCAGTGTGGGAAGTCAGAGCACCATGGTTCCGGATATCTGGGCCGATCACGCAGAAGTCATCATGATGGTTGGCTTGAATCCCACTGCCACCCATCCTCATGTCTATCCCTACCTCTACCGTGCCATGGATCGTGGGGCAAAACTGATTGTCGTCGATCCCTGTGTGACAGGAGTAGCCTCCAAGGCTCATATCCATCTTCGCCCTCGTCCCGGTACGGACGGGGCCATGGCTCTGGGTATGATTCACTGGATCTTGAAAAAAGGATTGCAGGATGAGGAATACATCAGGAATCATACAGTTGGATTCCAGGGGCTTAGGGACCTGGTGGATATGTGGACACCGGAATATACAGAGGAAATTACCGGTATACCCAAAGAACAATTGATTGAGGCAGCAGAATTGTATGCAACGCATAAGTCCCATATGTCTTGCGGATGTGGTCAGCAAAGATACAGCAACGGGCATCAGGTTCAGAGAGCGCTTGCCAGTCTGGCAGCTGTCTGTGGCCATATTGGCAGAGACTATGGTACCTACGAGTTTATGAGTAATCTTGGTTTCCCGGGATTTGAGGGGTTTATGCAGACAGCCAATGTGGCAGTTCCAAAAGGAGCAGCGATAAAGAAAACCAGGATGATTAATATCTCTGCAGTTGCAACAGCG
>CADBOX010000312.1 GCA_902796415.1 uncultured Lachnospiraceae bacterium | reverse complement strand
TGGCTGACGATAAACCATGTAATCCGGAAGACCAAGCTGATCTCCCACCATACGTACTTCATCTTTGAAGAGAATTCTTACCGGTTCTACCAGTTCAAAACGTGAAGCGATATCTTCCGGGAGACCTCCGGCATTGTGATGAGCCTTGATTCCGGCTTCACTTTCCAGGATATCCGGCCAGATCGTACCCTGTGCAAAGAACTCAATTCCTTCTAATTTGCGAGCTTCTTCTGCGAATACATCGATGAACTCTCCACCGATGATCATACGCTTTGTCTCAGGGTCGGTAACACCGGCCAGCTTATCGAGGAAACGATCCACAGCGTCTACATAAATCAGGTTGGCATTCATCTGATTGCGGAAGACCTCGATTACCTGCTCCGGTTCACCTTTTCGAAGAAGGCCATGGTTCACATGGACACAAACCAGGTTCTGTCCGATCGCCTTAATCAATAAAGCGGCTACCACGGAAGAATCCACCCCACCGGATAAAGCCAGGAGAACTTTCTTATCTCCCACCTGTTCTCTGATAAGGTTAACCTGTTCTTCAATAAATGCATCTGCTAATTCCGGTGTCGTAATCCGGACCATGTCTTCTGGTCTTCTGATATCAATCATTCTTAAACCTCCTGCAATTGTACCTGATATAAGGTGTTGCTTATTACTTTATAACCCTTTTCAAAAAATCTATATCAATAGTTATACTCTTTTCTCAAAAGAAGTGCAACTCAAAATACTCATAATTTCCTAATTTTTTTACATTTTTTCTCATATATATGATAATATGGTAGAGAAAAGTCCTTTTTAAATCCAGAAAAAGAGAACAGAATGTGAACTTATCATATATGGGAGGAAGAAAATATGTCAGAGCAGGGCAAATCATACGGTGACAATGTGTATGTTACAGATCATCCATTGATCCAGCATAAGATTACTATCCTGAGAAACAAAAATACCAACACCTCATTATTCCGCTTCACAGTGGAGGAGATCTCCATGATGATGTGCTACGAGGCTCTTCGTGATATCCCCACCAGACTGATTGATGTTGAAACGCCTTTGGAAAAATGTCAGTCACCAAGGATAACCGGAAAGAAAATAGCAGTTGTCCCGGTATTAAGAGCCGGTCTCGGTATGGCAAACGGAATGCTGAGAATCTATTCCGAGGCAAAGATGGGACATGTGGGCATGGAAAGAGATGAATCTACCCATGAGCCCCACGAGTATTACTGTAAACTCCCCAAAAAAATAGAAGAAAGACTGATCCTTGTGGTAGATCCCATGCTGGCAACCGGCGGTTCTGCCATTGATGCCATTGATAAAATCAAAGAGTACGGTGGAAAGAAGATTAAATTCATCTGTATCATCGCTGCTCCGGAAGGCATTGAAAAGCTTCATGCAGCACACCCGGATGTGGATATCTATATCGGTCACATCGACAGGGAACTGAATGAGAACGCCTACATCTGCCCGGGTCTGGGAGATGCAGGAGACAGAATCTTTGGAACCCTCTGATTCTTGGAAGTTAAATAAATGCAGATTATAATATTATAATAAAGAAGCATAGGAATCAATCCTATGCTTCTTTTCTATGCACATCATAACTTTATCTTAATACTTCCGGTAATGTCAACTCTCCTGGAAAAGTACGGTAGAATCAAGAAGCCTTTCTCCCTCCCATTTTCTATTATGAAGGATAAACCAAATAATTATTCATGATCTGATCGTTGCAAATTCTATTTCCAAATCCGCAATGATATCATCAATACGCTCTGTTCCTATAGATACTCGGATGGTATTTGTATAAATACCATCCGATTCCAGTTCTTCTGCGGTGAGCCGGGTAAGGGTTGTGGTATCCGGATGGATTACCAGACTCTTCACATCCATCCTTTCTCTTCCCTTTTTCTAATTTGTCTCTTCCACCGGTTTCTTATCCGGATGTTTGGAATAATAATCATTAAGAGCCAGCTGTATGGCTTCCTCAGCCAAAACGCTGCAATGCATCTTATAATCAGGCAGTCCGTCTAAAGCCTCCGCCACCGCTTTATTTGTCAGCTTCATGGCTTCTGCCACCGGTTTCCCTTTTATGAGTTCCGTGGCCATGGAGCTGGAAGCGATGGCGCTGCCACAGCCGAAAGTCTCAAACTTTACATCACGGATCACATCATCCTCTATCTTCAGGTACATGGTCATGATGTCGCCACACTTGGCATTTCCTACTTCTCCGATCCCATCCGCATCCTCGATCACACCCACGTTCCGGGGATTACGGAAGTGATCCATCACTTTTTCACTATATAGTGCCATTTCATATCCTCCTGCTTATTCCATCAACGGCTTGTATTACTAATTTATAATATAAATTCCGCCTCTCCCTTCACCAGTCTTCTCCAGATGGGAGAGAAGCTTCTCAGATATTCCACTACTTCTTCAACATTCTTTACGAGATACTCCACTTGTTCCTCTGTAATGTCTTCTCCCAGGCTCAGCCGAAGAGATCCGTGAGCCACATCGTGAACCCGCCCGATGGCCAGCAGTACATGGCTGGGATCCAGGGATCCTGAGGTACAGGCACTTCCGGAGGAAGCACAGATGCCACGGTCATCCAGCAGGAGTAATAAAGATTCCCCCTCAATCCCCTCAAAACAGAAATTAACATTTCCGGGGAGTCTCTTTACAGGATCTCCGTTTAAAGCGGAGTGAGGAATCCGGGCAAGTCCCTCTATCAGGAGGTCACGCATCTTTCTCATATGATCTGTATCTTCTTTCATATGGGCTACCGATTCCTTCAGCGCTGCTGCCATTCCCACGATGGATGCCACATTTTCTGTGCCTGCCCGCAGACCTCTCTCCTGTGCCCCTCCTTCGATAAGATTGGTCAGTCGGATTCCTTTTCTGACATATAAAAATCCAATTCCCTTTGGTCCGTGAAATTTATGAGCGGAAGCCGAAAGAAGATCTATATTATCCTCTTTCACATCAATTGGAAGATGACCCATAGCCTGCACGGCATCCGTATGGAAGATAACGCCATGGTTCTTACAAACCTGGCCGATCTGGCGTATGGGTTGAACGGTGCCGATCTCGTTGTTGGCAAACATAACCGTCACCAGACAGGTATCCTCCCGGATGGCAGCCTCCAGCTCCTCTACCCTCACCAGGCCGTCCTCATGAACATCCAGCAAGGTCACTTCAAACCCTTCCTGCTCCAGTCTCTTCAGAGTGTGCAACACGGCGTGATGCTCAAAGGCGGTGGAAATGATATGATTCTTTCCTTTTTTCTTACCAAGCATGGCAGCTGATCGGATTGCCTGATTGTCTGCCTCACTGCCTCCTGAAGTGAAAATAATCTCCCTGGGTTCGGCATTTATCACAGAAGCCACCTGACTTCTGGCTTCCTCCAGGATTTCTTTCGCTCTTTGCCCAAATGTATATAAACTGGACGGATTGCCATAGTCCTCTTCCATCACCGGAAGCATGGCATCGATGGCAGCCCGGCTCATCTTCGTAGTAGCCGCATTATCTGCGTATATCATCATGAATCAAAACACCTCCTGTAAAAATCATTATAAGTTCTTCGCACGATTTCTCTTTGAAAATGAACTTATAGCAAATATATACCCAATTACCTACTATGTCAATAGGTTATTATCTTTAAAGTCTTGTTTTTTTATTTATCCTACAGTATAATAGGTAAATAAGGAAGGACACACTATAATTTACTGGGGGTGAAATAATGATATCTACAAAAGGACGTTATGCCCTTCGGGTGATGATAGATCTGGCAGAGCATCACCAGGATGGATATATTCCTCTAAAAGATGTGGCTATGAGACAGGGGATTTCCAAGAAATACCTTGAAATCATAGTAAAAGAACTGGTGGCCGGAAAACTGGTGAGCGGCGTCAGCGGAAAAGGTGGCGGATACAAGCTTTGCCGGGATCCGGAAGATTACTCTATAGGCGAGATCCTGGAAAAAATGGAGCCTTCCCTGACAGCGGTTGCCTGTCTGGCAAGCGATGCTGCACCCTGCCCCAGATCATCTTCCTGTCAGACCCTTCCTCTATGGGCAGAATATGACAAGCTCACCCATGATTTCTTCTACGGTAAAAAACTGACGGAACTGCTTATCGTCTAATGGTATTAAATAAGGACGTCACATCTATTGTGACGTCCTCTTTTGGGAAAAACGGCTAAGGATAAATAAGAAGCAGTAGAATAAAAATAGGGATATTATGATAAAGACAGAAAGCAAGAAAGGGCTTAATCTGCGCCGTGGTATTTTCTTTACATTCGTGTCTTCCCCGAACAATTCTTCCTCTGTCTCTAATCTGATCGGTTCCTGAACCATAATTTCCTCGAAAGTATCGGGAGCAAGGGTATATAACCCATCTCTTAACTTTCCTTCTATCTCTTCATAATCAGTCATACTTTTCTTTATCCTTAATTTTTTAGTAGTTTAAATAATTATGTAAGCGCCAAATGTTAGGGCGTATAGCATAAAACTTGCATTTAGATCTGATTGACCCAAATGCAAGCATTTCACTCTATTTTTCAGAACAGCACCCGATAGCTTTCTCGCTCCACG
>CADBOX010000311.1 GCA_902796415.1 uncultured Lachnospiraceae bacterium | reverse complement strand
TCGTAATATATTATAATAGAATTTGTAACATTTGACAAGAGTTAATATAAATTATGCCTCTTCGATGGCTTTTCCTATGTCATGGCGCATGTATTTATTAGCGAATTCAATCCATTCTGTGGCTGCATAAGCATTCTTTCTTGCTTCTTTAAGATCATTGCCTTTTGCGGTGACACCCAGTACACGTCCACCGTTTGTCACGATCTTTCCCTGGTCATCGAATTTGGTACCGGCATGGAAACAATAATACCCTTCGGCATCTTTAAATCTCTCCAGGCCTTTTATCTCATACCCTTTCTGATAGGAAACAGGATATCCTTCGGAGGCCAGAACAACACAGACAGCAGCATTATCTTCAAACTCCAGCTCGATTTCGTCCAGACGGCCGTCGATGCAGGCTTCCATAACATCTATGATGTCATTTTTCATCCGGGGAAGAACAACCTGTGCCTCCGGATCCCCAAATCTTGCATTATATTCAAGGACTTTGGGGCCATCCTGGGTAAGCATAAGCCCGGTGAAAAGTATACCGGTAAACGGACGTCCCTCAGCAGCCATAGCATCAATGGTAGGCTGGTAGATATATTTCTCACAGAAAGCACGGACTTCTTCGTCGTAGAAAGGACTTGGTGAAAAGGTTCCCATGCCACCGGTATTCAGTCCCTGATCGCCATCCTGAGCACGCTTGTGATCTTGAGCACTGGTCATACATTTCACGGTCTTCCCGTCACAGAAAGCAAGAACAGAGACCTCACGTCCTGTCATGTACTCTTCGATTACCATCTTGTCGCCGGCGGAACCGAATTTTTTCTCTTCCATGATGGTGCGAACACCCTCCCTGGCTTCTTCCAGGTTCTCACAGATCAGGACGCCCTTTCCAAGAGCCAGCCCGTCTGCCTTTAACACGATGGGCATTTTTGCTGTCTCGAGATATGCCAAAGCAGATTCTTTGTCATAGAAATTCTCGTAGGACGCAGTTGGAATATGGTATTTCTTCATCAGATCCTTGGAGAATGCCTTGGACCCTTCAATGATGGCCGCGTTCTTACGCGGTCCGAATACCCGCAGTCCCTCTGCTTCGAAAGCATCAACCACACCACCAACCAAAGGATCATCCATCCCTATGATCGTAAGGTCAATCTTCTGCTCCTTTGCAAAAGCAACCAGCTTGTCAAATTCCATGGCCCCGATAGCCACACATTCTGCATATTCAGCGATTCCGGCATTTCCCGGAGCACAATAAATCTTGTCTGCCTTGCCGCTTTTGGCGACTGCCCAGGCGATGGCATGCTCTCTTCCGCCACTTCCGACGATTAAAACTTTCATATACTCCTCCTGACTATCAGATTATATGGAATCTGATACTATTCATCGATCCAAACTGTTCTGCCTTCCACTCTGACCTTTCCGTTGGCAATCAGATTGATGGCTTTGGGCAGGATCACCCACTCTGCCTGTTCCATGATTCTCCTCTGAAGAACCTCCGGGGTATCTCCCTGTTCCACCTTCACAGGCTTCTGCAGGATGATAGGCCCTGTATCCGTTCCTTCATCCACGAAATGGACCGTAGCTCCGGATACTTTTACCCCCCTCTCCAGTGCCATCTCATGCACATGGAGACCATAACAACCCGTCCCGCAAAAAGAAGGTATCAGGGAAGGGTGAATATTGATGATACGGTTTTCAAATCTTCTGATCACACAGGGAGGGACCACAACCAGATAACCTGCCAATACCACCAGGTCTATTTCTCTTTCCAGGAGGGCCTCCAGCAACTTAAGGTTAAAGTCTTCCCGGCTCGGAAAATCCCTGGGGGATATAAGCAACCCTTCCACCCCGTAATCCTCTGCCCTTTTTAAGGCATAGGCGTTCGCATTGTTACTGATGACTGTCACCAGCTGTGCATTTGTGATGGCACCACTATCCAGGGAATCCATGATTGCCTGGAGATTGGTACCTCCGCCGGAAACTAATACAGCAATTCTCAGCATAAGGTAACTCCTTTTTCTCCGCTCTCGATTCTGCCCACCACAAAGGGAACATCACCGGCAGCCTTGATGGCTTCCATAGCTCCATCCACCTCTGCAGGGTCGATGGCAAGAATCATACCGAGGCCCATATTAAATGTGTTATACATCATCTGTTCTGCGATTTCTCCCTTCTTAGCCAGAAGGCGGAAGATCGGTGGAACAGGATAACTGTCTTTTTCAATCACTGCATGCGTTCCTTCCACCAGCATACGGGGTACATTCTCATAGAATCCGCCTCCGGTAATATGGCTGCATGCTTTCACGGTTATACCTGCTTTCTTCAGGCTCTTTAAGGCTTTTACATATATCTTCGTCGGTTCGAGAAGGGCCTGACCCAGGGTCATACCCAGTTCTTCATAATAGGTCTCCAGAGATTCCCTGGTCATCTCAAATACTTTACGCACCAGGGAAAAACCATTGCTGTGTACACCGCTGGAAGCCATGCCCACCAGTACATCCCCTTCTTTCAGGTTCTCCCCGGTGATCATCTCCTTACGATCACATACGCCTACCGCAAATCCTGCAAGATCATAATCATCTTCCGGCATGAGTCCGGGATGTTCTGCCGTCTCTCCGCCGATGAGGGCGGCATCTGACTGAAGACATCCCTGGGCGACACCTTTTACGATCTCAGCTATCTTCTCCGGATAGTTCTTTCCGCAAGCAATGTAATCGAGGAAGAACAAAGGCTCCCCTCCGGCACATGCGATATCATTCACACACATGGCAACCGCGTCGATTCCGATGGTGTCATGCTTGTCCATTATCATAGCCAGTTTAACTTTCGTGCCACATCCGTCGGTGCCGGACAGAAGAACAGGGTCCTCCATTTCTTTGATCTTGGCCAGGGAAAACGCACCGGAGAACCCCCCGAGTCCTCCCAGTACTTCCGGGCGCATGGTTTTTCTGACATGTTCCTTCATCAACTCAACAGATTTGTAGCCGGCTTCTATATCTACACCAGAGCTTTTATAATCCATGATAATCTCCTCTTCATCCTGTATATTTCCACAAAGAATACCTGTGACTATTTCTGTGCAAGATACTCCTTATATCCGATCTGATCCAGTTTCGCAGCTTTCGCCTGTACTTGTTCTTTCATCGTTTTTGTATACTCAGTCAGCGTCTTAAATATCTCATCGTCCGATATGGCAAGCATCTTCGCTGCCAGAATTGCAGCATTTTTAGCCCCGTCAATGGCAACGGTAGCCACCGGAACTCCTGGTGGCATCTGCAGGATAGAAAAAACGGCATCCATACCATCCAGATTCTTGCCGGACAGAGGCACCCCGATTACGGGGAGCTGAAACAGTGCAGCACACATTCCGGGCAACGCTGCTGCCATACCGGCACCGGCGATGATCACTTTCACCCCCCGGCCCGGCGCGCCTGCCGCCCACTCTATCAGCACGTCCGCCTCTCTGTGAGCGGAAATGATGGTCATCTCATAGTCTATTCCAAATTCTTCAAGTTGTGCGGCAGCCTTGCTCATCACCGCAAGGTCCGAGTCGCTGCCCATGATAATTCCTACTTTCGGCATCACATTTACCTCATATCTCTCTATGTATCTAGTCTTTTATATAGGCTTGTTTGAGATCCTCTTTCATGTCAAGCACTGCCTGGCGGCTTGCCTCGGCATAATCTTCCGGGCCAAATCGCTCAGCATAGGGGGCTTTTTTATAGGCACAGATTATACCACGGCTTGAGTTGACGATAGCTCCCAAACCGTCTTTGTTAAAGAAGACACCCAGGTCTTTCCCCTGTCCCCCCTGTGCACCATAGCCGGGAACAAGAATATAATTATTGGGCATGATCTTTCGAAGGGTTTCACCCATCTTGGGATAAGTTGCACCGACAACAGCTCCCACATAGCTGTATTCATCACCCATATGGTCTTGCCCCCATTGGGCTACTTTATCCGCCACGATCTCATAGAGAGGTCTGCCATCCACCAACTGATCCTGAAATTCTCCGCTTGAAGGGTTGGAAGTCTTAACCAGGATAAACATACCCTTCTTCTCTTCCTTACACACTTTGATAAAGGGCTTTACCCCGTCTGACCCGAGATAAGGGTTCACAGTGACAAAATCCTCCGTGAAAGGAGAAAAGGCATGTTTCCCCAAAACCACTTTACCCACATGTCCGATGGCATATGCCTCGGAAGTAGATCCGATGTCTCCGCGCTTGACATCTCCTATGATCACAAGGCCTTTTTGCTTCGCATAGTTGCAGGTGCGTTTAAAGGCTCTCAGGCCTTCCACACCGAATTGCTCATACATGGCAATCTGGGGTTTAACGGCCGGCACCAGGTCATAAGTACAATCTATGATGCCTTTGTTGTATTGCCAGATAGCTTCCGCTGCTCCCTCCAGATTTCTTCCATAGGCCGCAAAAGATACTTCCAGTATATACTCAGGGATATAACTGAGCATGGGGTCAAGACCCACAACAATAGGTGCATCTTTTTCTTTGATTTTCTTTACCAATTCATTAATCATGGAAACCTCCATACTTCTTAGCAGATTCTTTGTATATCAAATGATTATGATATTATCCTAACATAGAATACTGACCGGGTCAAAAAGCAAATACGATCCTCCCATCGCAGATCGTATAACAGATCCTGCCGTACAACTCCATACCCCGGAAGGGGGAATTGCAGGATTTTGAAGCAAATGAATTCACGATATAGCTTTCTTCAGGATCAAATATCACAAGATCTGCAGGCTTACCCACCGAGATATCACCGGAGTCAAAGCCGTACAGTTCTGAAGGATTGACAGTCATCTTCCGGAGAAGATCCATGAGAGTGATCACCTTTTTCCTCACAAGATTGGTAATTCCCAGGGCAAGGGATGTCTCCAGGCCGATGATGCCACTGGGAGCTTTGGTAAATTCTCTGTTTTTTTCCTCCTCGGAATGGGGAGCGTGGTCCGTAGCAATCAAATCGATCGTCCCATCCTTCAGGCCTTCCAGAATCTTATCCAGATCCCACCGGGTGCGGACAGGGGGATTCATCTTACATAAGGTACCTTTTTCCAGGACCATATCCTCCGTCAGGGAAAAATGATGGGGTGTCACTTCCGCGTACACGCGTGCTCCCATTTTTTTTGCAAAACGAACCAGTTCCACGGAACGTCCGGAAGAAATGTGCTGAATATCCACTTTCGCACCGGTCTCCAGAGCCAACATGACATCTCTGGCCACCATGACATCTTCCGATATGGCCGGAGCACCACCTATTCCCATCTTATCCGAAACAAAACCTTTATTAACTCCATTTACCTCATTGAGAGCAGGGTCCTCTTCGTGTAGGCTGATAGGCATATCCAGTCTGGCAGCAGCCTCCATGGCTCCTTTTATAAAACCGGCATCAGTGAGAGGAATCCCGTCATCACTGAACCCACAGGCTCCGTGGGCCACCATAGCCTCAAAATCCACCAGTTCTTCCCCTTGAAATCCTTTCGATACTGCACTGACCTGCTCGACATGGATAGGGAGATCCGCCTGTCTTTGCTTCAGATCATCCAGGGTCTCCAGATTGTCAACCACCGGTTTCGTGTTTGCCATACATACCACTGTGGTAAACCCTCCAGCTGCCGCTGCCTTGCTGCCGCTCTCGAGGTCTTCCTTATAAGTAAATCCGGGATCTCTGAAATGAACATGGACATCCACCAATCCGGGGGCAACCACCTTCCCGGTGGCATCGATCACTTTATCCGGCACCTGGCCGGTGGGATTCGGTCCGAATGCAAGAATCTTACCTTCCTGAATCCATACGTCCGTCACCTGATCCATCTGATTCTTCGGGTTCATGACACGGCCATTTCTGATGCAGATCATATCATTGTCCTCCTGTATCTTTAGCGGTCCACTGACCTACCTGATCCTCCATGGTGGGGGGGCCGCTCAGTTGTCCCGGTTCCTCCTCATCAAAAGCTTCATTCAATTCCATGGTTCCTTCCAGTACAAACCTGCCGTCCACGATGATGGGGACCTGATAATGATCGGGCATAACCGCCGAGATCATGCCGATCTCCCCATAGGGAATGGTGATGTCAGTATGGCAGTTAAAATAAGCTTTCATGGAAGATTCATGCCTCATGCGGGAGTAGTCATTCTCCTTGGCAATCATTTCCCGCCCATCGGGGTTATAAACCCTGACTGATTCACTGTGGGAGTAGCAGGTATCTCCAAATGCCATGTGGGGACCGGTCTTCTCCGCGATAAGGATTGGAAGCTTATCCATGATATGATATTTGTTAGCCATCACAAATGCTGTAGTGTTGGTTCCGATGGCAAATTCGCCCATGGGTAAAGTGGCATGATTGTATAAGATATTCTCTTCAATCAGTGCCTTTCCTTCTTCCGGATCAGGGAAATTCCCGCAGCTGTAATCTGTGACGATTCCATCCTCCACCCAGATCTTCAGGTCTTTATAACAGAATCCCTCCAGGTATACCTCAGAGACATGAAGTAAGCCATTGGTTCCTTTTAGCTGGGGTGAAGTGAATACCTCCCCCACCGGGATATTGACATCCGCCAGGCAATTCTCGAACCCGGTCTGACTGCTGATATCCTCAACAGGCTGAAGTGCCACCGTGATGTTGGTCATATTCTGGTCACGTCCCAGTATGTGGACCTCCTTTGCCTTATCAAGTACATCGATGATGCTTTGCTGTATCCTTTCATATTTATCGTTATCCAGATTATTGACTAACTTAATCTCATGAAAGATTTCCGAAAACCTTTCTCCTATGGAAGGCGTCGGGTAAGCGATGACAGAGAAGCTTCTCTCCTCCTGATTGATGTACTGGTTGGTCAGCTCACTGGATAAAGAGGCATATTCCACATCAAGATTCTGCTGCCGCTCGCTGAGATGGCAGGCAGTTTCCTTCCTTACCGGACTGAAAGGCTCTCTTCCAAATACTTCCATGATAGCCGGGCCTGCATATCCGGCAGCTTGCTCCCGAAATGCCTCAAAGCCTTTTCTCATGCAATCGATCTTGCGGTCCACCATCCGTTTGTCCAGGTAGAGAGCATTGTCAAATCGGTGGTCATACTCATACTGTTCATTTGGGCTTTTGGACTGATAACCGGATTTGATATTCTGTTTTTTGTTCAAAGTGCTTGTGGCGCTCCGGAATACGACGGACCGAAGTCCCATCTCTTCGAATTGAAGAATCACTTTACGGATGATTCTTTCAAAACCCAGATTATACTGTATATTCACTGTACTCTTATGTGAAAGATCCACGCCTTTCCAGATAAATCCTCTCCGGAATCCTTCCGTGAAGGTGCGGGCGATATCATCAATCTCTTTTTCGGACAATGTATTCAGGTATTCTGCCGTCTTTATCTCATCTTCCGATATATATTCCCCATAACGGTACAGATAGCGAAGATCAGACAAATCAGAATCCATAATGATATCAGTGGCAAAACGAAGATCAGGATCCAGTCGTTGACGCACCCTACCCGCGCAGAATTCCTCAGCGTAATCATATAAAAACCAGTAGATAGTCTCCCGCAACTGTTTATAGGTAACCTTCCCACCGGCAAACATCCCATAAATCTCCAGGAACAGTTCCAGCAAGATGGTCATCTTATACTTATCCTGTTCGAAGGCGTAGACTCTCATGGATCTTAGTTCTGTATACAAAAAACAGAGCAGTTTTCCGTGGTCTTCCCCCAAAGCTCTCACCGCAAAATCCGGATTAGCGAAAGAGTTTTCGTAATGATCCGGAAGGATATCCCGGTAGTACGACAGGTTTTCTTCCTGACACTCCTCAAATGACATCTTTGAGAGCGCGTCGACAGATACTTTCTCATACAGATCCAGACAGCCTGTCAGAAAACAGGAGATTCTCTGAAAATAAAGCTGCAGGGCTTCTCCCATATCTGATATCTCCCCATCTGCGATCTCTCTCAGCCGGCTGCCGGCCAACTCGTATCTCTCCAGGAGTTCCTCCTCCCTGTTATCGGTCAGTATCTTATTATCCATATATTACACAATTTCCTTTCGTCACAACATAATAAAAGTAATTCCCAGAAAAATGACAATGATATTTATGCAGATTCCTGGAATCTTAAAATTCTGGGAGGTTCTGGCTTCATCGTAACTGGCAACTCCCCACAGTACACCGAAAAATGCCAACACAACAAAAATACATCCCAGGGCACCGCCTGCAATTCCCATCTTTCCTCCGGACTTAAATGCCACCAGAGTCAGGATGATTAAACCAAGCAGGCAGACAACTCCCAGCCAGAAAGTAAACAAGGCATTTCTCGATACTTTTTTATTGGAAAAGGATAGCATATTCCCCGAAAGAATATCTCCTCTTTCTCTTCGACGTCTTCTTCTCATGAGCGTTTCCTCCTCTTTCGTCTGCGAAAAATAAAATGAAGGATACAGTACAGAATCCAACCGAGAAATCCCCCGGTTGTATTCATGATCAGATCATCCACATCAAATACCCCCACCCTGGTATAGAGCTGCATGAGTTCGATACACAGGCTGAAAGAAAAGGAATAAAGGATAATCTGATACCATCGGATAGCCTTTGGGTACCAGATCGGCAGCAAAAATCCCAAAGGAGCGAAAACCAGAAAATTACCGCAGATATTAAGGATAAACGAACGGGTTGAAACATAATGACGATAGGTTACAAAACGGCGGATTTCATTAAAAGGCACCAGATTATACTGATAGCTGCCGTTATCCACTCTTCCGAACCGGTCGGAGAACAAGGTAAAGTAAATGATGATCACACCATACAAAATGATGGTTATAAAGCTCAGTCCACTGATCAGTTTCCTTTTTTTCTTAGCTTTCACGTTATCTTTCCAATCTGTTATTTTATAAAAATAGTTACAAATAAATCAAGGCAGGAACTGTAACAGCTCCTGCTTTCTCAATCATATCATAATCTTATTCTTGGTTTTCAGGGTCCTGGCTCCGTTGATGATAGCCAGAATTCCTACAGAGACCCCTGTGATGATCATAATGATCCCGATGGTAATATCGGAAGCGCCTACCTGACCTAATACTTTAAACACCTTTTCATTCATAGGATGTTCCTCCTGTTCTGCCTCTTTATTCTGCTGTCTGTCTGGCTCCATACTGTTCATAATAGGCATCAATAGCAGCCTTCAGATTATCATCGATAACGATTCTTCCCTGACATGGTTTGTTATAAAGGTGCTCAACGACCTCGGCCATGGTGACAATCGCATTCGTATCAAAACCATATAAATCTTTCACTTCATCCAGGGCACATTTCTGACCGCCCTTACCGATCTCCATCCTGTCCAGAGATACCATAAGACCCACGATTTCAACCTCGGCAGCTCCTCTTACTTTTGGAACTGTCTCCTCCATGGACTTGCCGGATGTGGTCACATCTTCAATCATGACAACCCGGTCACCATCTTTTAACTTATCACCGAGGAAATTCCCTTTATCGGCTCCATGATCTTTGGCCTCCTTCCGGTCAGAACAATAACGGATCTCCTTTCCGTAAAGATTACTGAATGCAATAGCCGTTACAACTGCCAGAGGTATCCCCTTATAAGCAGGTCCAAAAAGAACATCGAAGTCCTCACCATATTTATCATGGATGGCTTTGGCGTAATATTCCCCCAGACGTCGAAGCTGGCTACCGGTTACATATGCGCCTGCATTCATGAAGAAAGGGGATTTTCTTCCGCTTTTCAAAGTGAACTCTCCGAATTTTAATACGTTGCTCTCCACCATAAACTCGATAAAGTCCTGCTTATATCCTTCCATCCTTTATTTAAACCTCCTATATATATCAATTGTTATTATTCTGAAGCAACAAGAGATACTTCCCATCTAATATACCATCAATAAAAGACTGAATCAATGGGAAGTTCTCACCCCATGCATCCGATAATGTCACAGATATCCTCGATATGATACTGCTCCATGTACCTCTTTATCCCTTCCAGAATCTCCATGGTGGCTCTCGGGTTATGAAAATTGGCTGTTCCCACTGCGACCATGGTAGCCCCAGCCATCATCAGCTCAATGGCATCCTCCCAGGTCATGACGCCACCCATACCGATAATGGGAAGTTTACATGCCTTATGGACCTGGTAGACCATACGGACAGCTACAGGATGAATGGCAGGTCCTGACAAGCCTCCTGTCTGGTTTGCCAGCACAAATCTGCGGCGATGGATGTCTATCTTCATCCCGGTGAGGGTATTGATCAGAGACAGGGCATCACTGCCGCCTGCTTCTGCCGCCCTTGCCATCTCCGTGATGTCCGTCACATTGGGACTAAGCTTCATGACGATGGGCTGTTTAGCCTTGGCTTTTACTCTGCGGGTTATCTCATAAAGGGCATCCGGATTCTGTCCAAAGGCAATCCCGCCTTCCTTTACGTTAGGACAAGAAACATTGATTTCCAGGAGATCTACCGGTTCATCTGCCAGTCTCTCCACCACTTCTTCATAATCCTCTGCGCTCTTTCCACACACATTAACAATGATGGAAGCCTTCTTTTTCAGAAGATGCGGGATATCCCTTTTACAGAACAGCTCTATCCCCGGATTCTGCAAACCCACTGCATTCAGCATCCCACCGTAAGTTTCCGTGACCCTGGGTGTAGGATTTCCTTCCCAAGGTACATTTGCCACGCCTTTTGTGGTTACTGCTCCCAAGGCAGACAGATCCACGAACTCCTCGTACTCTGCGCCTGAGCCAAAAGTCCCGGAGGCGGTGGTTATGGGATTCTTAAAGGTTTTTCCGGCTAATGTCACACTCAGATTCATGAAAATGACACCTCCCTTGCATCAAATACAGGTCCGTCTTTACAGATTCTTCGATTATTTACATTGGTATGGTGATCCCTGGACTTTGTCTTCACGATACATCCCAGACAGGCACCGACCCCACAGGCCATCCTTTCCTCCAGAGATATCTGGGCTTCCATACCATGTTCTTCGGCATATTCTGCCAGGGCCTTCAACATGGGCATAGGACCACAGGCATAAATGGTATCCCCTGTTATGCCGTACTCACGGATGGCATCCACCACCGTTCCATGAATCCCTGCGGAACCGTCATCCGTAGAAACCTTCACGTCTGCGATGGCTTCAAATTCCTCTTTCAGGAACATATTTCCGCTGTCCCGATATCCCAGAACCACAGTTTTCACACCCGCCATCTGTCTGGCAAGTTCCAACATGGGCGGCACACCAATGCCTCCGCCCACGATGATGGCACGGCCCTCTCCCGGTGTAAAACCATTTCCCAATGGGCCCAGAATCTCAAAGGTATCCCCTTCTTTCCAGCCGGATATCTCTCTGGTTCCGGAACCGGCAATCCGGTATACGATACGTATGGTCCCCTCTGCTTTGTCAATCCCACAGATACTGATGGGCCGGGGCAGCAATCTGCCGCCGTCCTTGCAGTAGATACCCACAAACTGTCCGGGTTTTGCCTGATCTGCTCCACCCGGAAACGAAATCTTCAGGTCAAAGATACCGGGGGAAATCTCTTTTTGATTTATAACAGTTGCTGTTTCCTTCAATATGCTCATCTTCCGTCGTGCCTCCTAATGTTTTATGATGTAGACAGGGAGTGGCGGTGTATTTGGTTTATTATAAAACGATTCCAGGATAACCGTGTATCTGC
>CADBOX010000310.1 GCA_902796415.1 uncultured Lachnospiraceae bacterium | reverse complement strand
TTCCTCATAGATCTCCGGGGACAGCATCTCGGCTGTCAGTATGGGATTTCCCGAATCCTTCTTAAAATGGTCTCCGTCCTCGGAAACCGCCAGGCATTGTCGCTGCATCATGGGCTGGGCCGCAGTGTACATAAGGTAAAGCTTGCCATCCTTTTCCACGGTGGAACCGGAACAACATCCGCAAACCAGTTCGAAAGGCTGGTCAGGGTACAGGGCCGTGGGCCTTTGTTCCCAATGTACGAAGTCCTCCGTGACAACATGACCCCAGTGCATAGGTCCCCACTCCGGTTTGTGAGGATAGTTCTGGTAAAACAGATGGGCCTTCCCTTTATAATAAATCGTTCCGTTGGGATCATTTGCCCATCCAAAGGGAACAGAAACATGATAATGGGGACGATAACTTGCTGACATAACAGAATCTCCTTTCAGGACTTTACTTGATCGTTCAGTCCATTTGTATTGTATTTGAATTATACCATTATTATATATTTGGGTCTAGCTGAGGCTGTCTATTTCTTTTTTTAGAATTATAGTATAGCTATTTTAACAAAAGTTGACAAAAACGAATATTTATGGTAATTTTAATCAATTTATGATATACGGAGGGAATAGAAAGTATGATTAAAGAAGCCATAGTAAAGATTGTAAGCAAAGAGGATCTCACTTATGATGAGGCCTACACTGTCATGAATGAAATCATGAGCGGGGAAACCACTGCTACCCAGAATGCCGCATTTCTGGCGGCCCTTTCCACCAAGAGCGCCAGGGCTGAGACGACCGATGAGATCGCCGGATGTGCCGCAGCCATGCGTGCCCATGCCACAAGGGTTGAGACGGGCATGGACCTCTTCGAGATCGTGGGTACCGGAGGAGATAATGCCCACAGCTTCAACATCTCCACCACTTCTGCCCTGGTGGCGGCAGCCGGTGGGATGAAGGTTGGAAAACATGGGAACCGGGCGGCCTCTTCCAAGTGCGGCACAGCGGACTGTCTGGAGGCCCTTGGGGTGAATATCCGGCAGAGTCCGGCCAAATGTATCGAATTATTAAATGAAGTGGGTATGTGCTTCTTCTTTGCACAGCAGTATCACACTTCCATGAAATATGTGGGACCCATCCGTAAAGAGCTGGGATTCCGCACCGTTTTTAACATCCTTGGACCCCTGACCAACCCGGGTATGCCGGTTATGCAACTGCTCGGCGTTTACGATGATTACCTGGCAGAGCCGCTGGCAAGGGTTCTGGTAAGCCTCGGGGTACGAAGGGGTATGGTAGTCTATGGCCAGGATAAGCTGGATGAGATCTCCCTGAGCGCTCCTACCACCATCTGTGAGATCAAGGACGGCTGGTACCGGACATCGGTGATCACACCGGAAGAGTTTGGATTTACCCGTTGTACCAAGGAAGACTTAAAAGGCGGTACACCGGAGGAAAATGCAGAGATCACACGGGCGATCCTGGGTGGAGAAGAACGGGGTCCCAAGCGGGATGCAACCCTTTTAAATGCCGGGGCATGTCTTTATATTGGAGGCAAGGCGGACAGCATGAAAGAAGGGATTTCCCTGGCAGCAGACCTGATCGATTCCGGAAAGGCCATGCAAACCCTTGAAAAACTCATCGAAGTCAGCAACCGTCCGGAGGAATAGGATTATGACCATACTGGATACCATCGCAGAATACACCAGAGAAAGGGTCGCCATCGATAAGCTATTTCATCCCTATGAAGAAATGAAAGAACGTGCCCTGGACCATGGCCCAAAGGCCGGAAAGGCATTTTACCAGGCTCTTTCCAAACCGGAAATGGGATTCATTTGTGAGGTGAAGAAGGCCTCTCCCTCAAAAGGAGTTATAGATTCCGTTTTCGATTATAAGAAGATTGCCCTGGAATATGAAGCTGCCGGGGCGGATGCCGTGTCTGTCCTGACAGAGCCCAAGTGGTTCCTGGGTTCCGATATGATCTTCCGGGATATCCGGAAAATCATTCCTACTCCCATGCTTCGAAAGGATTTTATCGTGGATGAATACCAGATCTACCAGGCCAGATGCATGGGTGCAGACTGTGTCCTGCTGATCTGTTCTATCCTGGATACGGAGACCCTGCACAGATACCTTGGTATCTGCGAAAGCCTGGGACTGGATGCCTTAACGGAAACCCACAATGAGGAGGAGATCCGTTCTGCCGTCACTGCAGGGGCTAAGATCATTGGTGTTAACAACCGGAACCTGAAGGATTTCTCCGTGGATCTTAGCAATGCGGTACGTCTGCGGGAGATGATCCCGGAGGATGCCCTCTACGTGGCAGAAAGCGGCGTAAAGACAGCGGAGGATGTCCGAACCTTATATCAGGCAGGGGCAGATGCCATCCTGGTGGGAGAAGCCTTCATGCGTGCATCCGATAAAAATACCCTTCTTAAAGAATTCCGGGAGGCGGCGCGATGACTAAGATAAAAATCTGCGGGCTGTATCGCGACCAGGATATCGATTATGTAAACGAAGCAAGGCCCGATTACGCCGGATTTATCCTTCATTTTCCAAAGAGCCATAGGAACCTGGATGTGGACCGGGCGCTGAAGTTAAGGAACCGTTTACTATCTCAGATCCGGGCAGTCTCTGTCTTTGTGGATCAGCCCATGGAGACGTTGATTTTTACTGCGGAGCGTTTACGGGCTGATGTGATCCAACTACACGGCCAGGAAGGCGATGACTATATCAAAGAATTGAGAGAAAAAACAGGCAGAGAAATCTGGAAAGCTTTTAAAGTCAGATGTGAGGAAGACCTGGTTGCCGCATCTTCATGCAAGGCAGATATGGTCCTGCTGGATAATGGCTATGGCACCGGTCAGACCTTCGATTGGTCCTTGCTGCAAGCCTTCGACCGCCCTTTTATCCTGGCAGGGGGTCTGACCCCTTTTAATATATCGGATGCCATCGGAAGGCTTAAACCCACGGCTGTGGACCTCTCTTCCGGTGTGGAGACGGAAGGCAGAAAAGATCGGAAAAAGATCATGGCGGCCGTCAGGGCGGCCCGGATATAGATGGTTGTGTCATCAGGAAAGAAAGGAGAATCCTGTGTCAAGAGGAAGATTTGGCATTCATGGCGGGCAGTATATCCCGGAGACATTAATGAATGCCCTGATAGAACTGGAAGAAGCTTATAATTATTATAAAAATGATCCTGCGTTTAACCGGGAACTGGCAGAACTCTTTTGTGAGTATGCCGGGCGTCCCTCCCGCCTTTATTATGCGGAGAAAATGACCCGGGACCTGGGAGGTGCCAGGATCTACCTGAAGAGGGAAGACCTGAACCATACAGGTGCCCATAAGATCAACAACGTCCTGGGACAGGCATTGCTGGCCAAGAAGATGGGAAAAACACGTCTTATCGCCGAAACCGGGGCCGGTCAGCATGGGGTTGCCACTGCTACGGCCGCTGCCCTGCTGGATATGGAGTGTGTAGTCTTCATGGGCGAAGAAGATACCAAAAGACAGGCATTAAATGTCTATCGTATGCGGCTTTTGGGGTCGGAGGTGGTTCCTGTCAAGACGGGGACCGCCACTTTGAAAGACGCAGTCTCGGAAGCCATGCGTGAGTGGACATCCAGGATCAGTGATACCCATTACTGCCTGGGTTCCGTCATGGGACCCCACCCCTTCCCCACCATCGTGCGGGATTTTCAGGCTGTAATCTCCCAGGAGATCAAAGACCAGATACTGGAGAAGGAAGGCAGGCTCCCCGACGCAGTTCTTGCCTGCGTGGGCGGAGGCTCCAATGCCATCGGATGCTTCTATCACTTCATCGAAGATAAGGACGTCCGGCTGATCGGGTGCGAAGCTGCAGGCAGAGGCGTCGATACCTTTGAGACAGCTGCCACCATCGCCACCGGCAGGCTTGGTATCTTCCATGGTATGAAATCTTACTTCTGCCAGGACAGTGATGGGCAGATTGCACCGGTTTATTCTATCTCTGCGGGTCTTGACTATCCCGGCATTGGGCCGGAACATGCCCATCTGCACGACATCGGCCGGGCGGAATATGTACCTGTGACGGACGAGGAAGCGGTCAATGCCTTTGAATACCTGGCCAGGACGGAAGGAATCATACCGGCCATCGAATCGGCTCATGCCGTCGCCCACGCCATGAAGATCGTGCCTGAGATGTCCAGGGACCAGATCGTTGTGATCAACCTTTCCGGCCGTGGAGATAAGGACTGTGCCGCCATCGCACGTTACAGAGGGGAGGATATCCATGAGTAATATCAGAAAAGCATTTGAAAATGGGAAGGCATTCATTCCCTTTATAACCTGTGGAGATCCTGACCTGAAAACCACCGAAGCAGCTGTCCGGATTATGGCCGAACGAGGCGCAGACCTCATCGAGCTTGGTATCCCCTTCTCCGACCCCACTGCAGAGGGACCGGTGATCCAGGAAGCTAATCTCCGGGCATTGACCGGAGGTATCAAGACTGATCATATCTTTGATATGGTACGTTCCCTTCGCAAAGATCTTACCATCCCCATGGTCTTTATGACCTATGCCAATGTGGTGTTTTCCTATGGGGCTGAAAAATTCATCTCCACCTGCCAGGAAATCGGTATCGACGGACTGATCCTGCCGGATCTTCCTTATGAGGAAAAGGAGGAATTCCTTCCCCTGTGCCATCAGTATGATGTAAATCTGATCTCACTGATCGCACCCACTTCGGAAGACCGTATCTCCATGATTGCCAGGGAGGCGGAAGGCTTTCTCTATATCGTATCCAGCCTGGGGGTTACCGGAACCAGAAGCAAGATTACAACAGATCTGGAATCCATCATAAAAGTGGTCAGGGAAAACACAGACATCCCCTGCGCCATAGGGTTTGGCATATCCACGCCAGAACAGGCACAAAAGATGGCCGGTATCTCCGATGGAGCCATCGTAGGTTCCGCCATCATCAAGCTACTGGCAAAGTACGGCGAAAAGGCTCCGGAATATATCGGGGAATATACGGAGAGTATGAAGAAAGGGGTTATGGAAAGATAACGCATCGTTATCTTATGATGGCAATTTTGTAGATTTGGGACCGAATGCCATGGGAAAAGATAATTTAGCGTTTTTTCCATGGTAGCAATTTTATGGACTTGAGGACTGATAGCCATGGAAAAAATGAACTTTGCGTCATTCCATGGTGGCAAATCGAAGAAGACCATAAGCCGACACCATGATTATGGATAACGCATCGTTATCCCATGGCATCTGTCTGGTAATACCTATCAATGGACACCATAGTAATTGATATTGCTGTGTTATTCCATGGCTCAAGCCCAGTGGAGCCGACAAATCGGAGCCATGGCAATAGATAACGCATCGTTATCTCATGGCATCTGCCTGAGAACGCCTATAAAAAGACACCATGAAAAAGATAACGCTGCGTTATCCCATGGTGCAGACCCAGAAAATAAGGAAGCGTCGCAATTACAAAATTGCGACGCTTCTTTCTGCTTACAATTGGTCATACTTGGCTGCACTGCCTTTTGCTTTTTCTACAGGATACTTCTTTTCGTTCTGAGACATCTTCATATTTACAATCTCATCTACGTCTAATCCCAACTTATCAAGCAGATTCTGGCTATAAACCAGTACATCAGCCAATTCTTCTTTCACGTGCTGCAGATCGTAATTATCCTCAGACCATTGGAAACACTCCAACAGCTCTGCTGCTTCTATCACTATTGATTTGGCGATATTTGCCGGTGAATGATACTGGTCCCAGTCACGGTCTTCGGTAAATTTTCGTATTCTGTCTATGGTTTCTTGTCGCATTGTTACTCCTTACTTCGTTTCTTTGAGCTGGACATTGGGCACAGCATCAAGACGGTTCCTGATATATTCACGCAATCCCGGATCCGTACAGTAGATGTAGCATCCTTTCATTCCCCTGGTCATAGGAGTACGGTATGTATTCTTTATGATCTCATCAGCACGTTCCAAGGCTTTCTCAGGATCTGATTTATACATCTTTTTTATGCCCTTTAGAGATTGGTCTGTCCTTGCTCTTTTTGTGAAATCTGTGACCACATGACCATTTTCATAGCGGATATCATCTCCGATGATGACGCCGACATAATCAAATTCCAGTCCTTGTGTCGTGTGGATACAACCGGCTTCATTTACCGAACTGTCACTGATGGCAAAGGCCTGTCCGTCATCGAGGTTCCAACTGATGCCAAAGTCCCCGATCTGAATATCATGGTATTCGCTGTTTCTTCTGTTTTCTTTGGGCCAGTTCCAACAGTACCCGGCCAGGATTCTCGCACGGTTGGAAGCTTTGTTTTTCTCTATGATGATGCTTCTTACATCCTCCGGGTCATCGCAAAGTCTGACTTCATAATCAAGACCCTCCAGATTATAGTTGGCAGTTTCACGTATTTCCAGAAGATCATCTACCCAGGCAAGGTATCCATTTGATCCGTTGCATCTGAACTGGGATAGCAATTCCATCTCTGTTATCTCCGAACCCTCTGTTTCGGCCCATCTGCGGATTTCTTCTATAGATCCGATATCGTCCATCGTGACACGCTGGCTTTCGTCGATAAAGAACACGGAACAGCAGGATGCATGTATGATTTCCTTGATCTGATTCTCACCCATGTTGCGGAACATTCCGGACTTCTCATTCAGACGGTGAGCCTCATCAACAATCAGAGTATTGATGACGTTATTCCCTACTTCGGTATACATACCGGATCCCTTGAACATGTTATCTACGCTGCTTTTCTTGATGGTCCCTTTTAATTTCGCTGCATATACCTGCCTCGGGGCACTGTTCTTGGAAACGTATTGGACAAACTGTCCTTCCTGTGTCAGCTCCGCCAATAACCTTACCGCAATGACACTCTTTCCGGTTCCGGGTCCTCCTTTACAGATGACTGTTCTTTTTTTATGATCTTCCTGACATTTCCTTGAAAGCTTGATAATCTCCTCATATACAACACGCTGTTCATCTATCATAACAAACTCTTCATTTCCTTCTATCATAGATGCTAT
>CADBOX010000309.1 GCA_902796415.1 uncultured Lachnospiraceae bacterium | reverse complement strand
TTATTGTTAAACGGATACTTTCTTCTTGGCGCGGCACCGCATTGTACCAGCAGATCATAGATATTCTTAACATAAGAATTGATCGTACTGACAACGACTCCATCCTCCGGCTGTCCATTAACATGCAAGAATTCTCGCATTGTTGAGACTAGCGTGTTTTGAAACGTGAAGATCCCGACCATGTTTTTGGCATCTGCTCCGTATTTCTCCAGATATTTCTGCGCGAGCGCCATTAACACAAGGCTCTTTCCGGCTCCAGCATATCCCTTTACCATTAGAGTCCTGTTTCCTGTGTATTTCAGGCAAGCCTCCTGCTCACTCGTCAGTTCTATTTCCTGATGGTAGACATCGTAGATCCTATCAGCCACGCTGCATCACACCTTTCTGCTTCTCAAATATCAATATCAAAATCAGCAAGAATGTCATCAATATCAATGGGGTCATCCGGATCTGGTTCGATCGGGCCGATGGGGCCAATTATTGGAATATCGATACCGTCGTCTGCCTTCTTCCATTCTCCGGCGACCTTTGCCCAAAATGCCTTATCAATCATAGAAGTTCTCCTGATCTCCGTAATAAATTGCATTTCTGCAGTAGTCAATATGCGGGCAAAACATGCATGTCGTCTTCACAATATCCTTCCGGCCAATTACTTCTTCCTCATTTGTTGCTTCCATAACCTCATACAGATTCATACCTTTTCTTCCATCGGGCGTCAGCAATTTTCCGAATCTGCCGATGGCCATTTCCCGTACTTGGGGGTTCGGATAATGCAGTTTGATTCGCTCGTCCGTATAGAAAAATCCGCCGCATTCTGTCCGATTGCCATAGTCCATATCATTCTCTCGCTGGTCGTAGGAGATGTAATCATAAACCTGACGCTTTTCCACTTTTCGAAGCCCCGGGAATAAAGACATAACATTTCGATAAACCTGGTCAACCGTAACGCCCTTATCCTTTAAAAGATTATAAATAGCAGAGATAAAAGCGTTCAGGGCGTAATTCTGTTGGAAGTCAGAGGAATACGTCGGATGCTTCTCAACAACATACCCCAATACATATTTCATCGGGCAAACAGCATAATCCATTTTGGCTTCCTTGATTGTATCAGACGGCATCTTGTCATTCTCATAATCATCGATACGCTCTCTGCCATATGCAGCATTTGCCACCCTCGAGAAGGTAATCTGGTGCCGCTTGCCAGTAGAAATGCCCTGGCCTGTCGCACCCGAAACCAATTTTATGTATGGAGACGGTGCAAGCAATTTATCGCCAACCGTACTGATCCATGAAACGGCAACGTCTTTATTTTTCAGCGCTACATACATGAAATATCGATTGCATAATGCAGTCGACTCCATGATCTGCATCAGATTTATGAGAAGAGGATTCTGCGTCCTTTTATAGCAGTTGTGTACGACCGGCGCCGTTAGCGGCCATATATATTCTTTATTACCGCCAGGCATAGCGTTTACATCGCACATGCAAACATGCACCTTGCCGTTGTTTTTAATACATGCGGCATCAATCTGATACATCGGATATACAAGTCCTACCCGGTTTGTCTGGATCTCACCTTCCTCAAACCGGCCGCACAGGAACAGATTCAGTGCATTAGCTATATCTGAAGGCGCGACCCTGGCATCAAAACCACCTGGCTGTCCCAACTTCTCAAAGATATCGCCCACAATCGCCCGTTCTTCGGTATACATCTCATTTGAAACCTCATGGCGTTTCAAAATCCGATCCAATCTATTGATATGTTCTGATACCTGAATCACCTGATTTTTACCAAAGAGATCCTGCGCCATATCCAGGAGTTGCTGTACCAAAGCCAAAATAATGTCCAGCTTTTCTGTTTCCACAGCAAACATGCTGAAATTTGCCATTGGATTACCAACAGCTTCCTGCCACCTTGCCACAGACTCCTCCGGATCCAGATCCATCAAAAATGGCTCGATCGCATCCCGGTGAATCTGCTTTAGCAAATCAATCCGCTTTGACCATTCCGCAATTGTGCGACATCCTGTAAAGAACGGAAGCACATAGGTTAAATCTTGCAGATACTGCCTCCCGGACACACCGTTTACCGCCAGCCATCCGGAAGAGAAGCATTCCACCAGGCTGTCATCATCAAGAATGATCGTCTGACGCTCCTCATCCCACATCTGATTCAAAACATTGACAAACTGACCGATAGGATAGGAGAGGATCTTGCGGTCTCCATATTCCTCCGGGAAGTAGTCTTTTAGGATCTTATTTGCAGCCTTGTGATCAGATGAATATACTGAATACCCCTGTTTCCGGATATTCTTTACATCATTTATGAACTCCATAACCGACGCATATTCTTTCAACCGCAAACGGTTATGGGGAACTACATTTTTCTTACCAGCAAAAACATCCCCATACGGATCGGGCCATTGAGATTTTTCAATGTGCCAGCTGCTCTTTGCCGGATATCCGCGTTTTTCAGAGTAGGTCTCATCCCAGATCTCATAAACAAATGGATATCGCTCGTCATAGGGAATCAGGAAGATCAGCCTGTATCCCGCCTCTTCCAGAGAAGACATGATTTTTTCCTGCAAAGGCGTAATATAGTAAAGGCCATGAAAGACGATGGCCTCCATGCTTGCAAAAGAGACATCCGCTTTAAAAGCCTTTCGCAGAATTGGTTCCCATCGAGCTTTCGTATTAGTAAGTGCTTGATCCTTTCGAAATGTCTGGATTGCCGGATCCCGTTCTGCAAGATATTTCCAGGCCTCCAACATCAATTCCAGGTTTCGTTCTCCGTTGGACTCAATATCTTCCGGACGAACTTCCGCCTGCTCAAGCAAAATGATAGCGGACAACATGGCTCCCAGGTTTCTCATACAACCTACTAACCAGTTGGTTTCCTTTTTATCACCTACGGCATCATTCAGCTTCTTACGAACAAATTCAGAGAGTAAAATCATCTCGGTAAACTTGCTCTGATCGCTGGCCCAATCCCCATAAACTGCCTGCGCTAAAGTGTGGAACTCTGTAACATGCATATGGTGATCACCGGCGAAAATGCCATCCACATGATCCTTTGTCTGTGTTCCGATCAAGCCCTTGCGAAGGTCTGCAGAAACCGTAACCTGCGGATAGTAACGAATTTTCTGGAAAAGTCTACTGTCCCCTAATTTGGTAAGGTCGGTATATGTATAAATCTCTCTATTCATAATCGACACCTACTTCCCCGATCAGGCTGGCCCACGTGTTCTCATTCTTAGCATCCGGCACAATGCAGATTAGATTATGGATCGCTCGCGTCATGGCAACATACAGAATACGTGTTTCTTCACGTCTTCCATTCGCCGCGTCAATTTCTTTTAATTCCGAATATAAATCATTTCGCATAGCCGGGTACTTCAGGCGCCGGTTCTTCCGCTCCTTGTCACCGGTATAGTTCCATCCCACACGGCGTCCAACCGGATCAATGATGATCTCGGTCTGTTCCCATACTGGAAATGTACGATTGGTATACGGAATGATTACTGTATCAAATTCCAGACCTTTTGCTTTATGCACTGTCATACACAGAATGGTTCGATACAGATTCTTTGATTGTTCTTCATCTGTGACAACCTCTGGCTCTGTTTCAGAACGATTCGTTGCGATATTGAGCTTCAGGAAAGTATAGACATCATAAATACTGACCTTATCACCGCCAAGGTTTCGCTCCAGGATCTCCATCAGTTTCTCAAGATTCGCCTGATATTGCATAGCTTCTGAAAAAGTCGCAGCATTACACCGGTTTTCTTCCCAGCCCAGTGCCTTTTTTCGTGCCTTGGAATTCTCAATAAATCGATCAATCAGAGCGTCATCATCCTGAATTTCTTTAAGGACAGCCAAGACCGGTCGTAATCGGAGCTCCTTATGATATTTCTTCCAATTCGTCTGATCCAGGAATCGATCCAGGTAAGAAACCAGATTCTCATAGTCTCCATGGAGATGCTCCATATCGTTCACGTTAATGGGATCAACATCTCCTGCGTAGGGAGTCAATAAATAATTGA
>CADBOX010000308.1 GCA_902796415.1 uncultured Lachnospiraceae bacterium | reverse complement strand
GCCAACCGGATGCAGACCTTTTTTAAGGTGACCATTCCAAGTATCATGCCGGGAATCCTGTCCGCAGCATTCCTGTCATTTACATTGTCCATCGATGATGTCATCATCTCCAACATGCTTGCCGGGGCCAGTCAGTCCACCCTTCCGGTTTTAATCCTGTCCGTAAACCGTACCGGTATCACGCCGGATATCAATGCCCTGACAACCATCATGGTCATCGTTATGCTGATCGGTATGATGGTGATGAATATCCTTCAGAGGATACACAATAAAAGAGTCGCCAGAATGATGGCGGAGAGTGATGAGAGAATTCACGCTGCTCGCTTAGCAGCTGAAGAATAAAAACACTTTTTGAACAACGTTATTGAGAGGAGGTTGTTTGCAAATGAAAAAGAAGTTATTGGCAATGATCCTGGCGCTGGCCCTGGTGGCTGCTCTTGCAGCCTGTGGAGGCAAAGATGCGGGATCGGGGGACAGCGAATCCAAGGAGCTGAACATTTTCATGTGGAGTGATTATATCTCCGATGAAACCATCGCTGATTTCGAGAAAGAATTCGGAGTTAAGGTCAATCTCAGTTACATGAACGACAATGCGGATTCCGTAAATAAACTGACGGCAGGTGCCGGTGATGAGTATGACCTGATCATGACCTGCGATGCTTACATGGAATCCCTGATCAAGGGCGGATTCCTGGAGGAGCTGGATCTCTCCCAGATTCCGAATTCCGAGAACATCAACAAGGCATACTGGTCCGAAGAGAACCAGAAATACTGTATTCCATATCTGATGAACTACATTTACGTGGTCTATGATACGGAGAGATGTCCCATTGAGATTACCTGCTACAACGACCTGATCAAACCGGAAATGAAGGGACAGATCGGTTCTGTTGACGGTGCCCGCAACCTCTTCCCCATTGCTCTGATCGCTCTGGGTTATGATCCCAACTCCACAGAGGAAAAAGAGATTGCCGAAGCCTATGAATGGCTGAAGAAGTACAACGCCAATGTAGTAGCCTACGGTTCCACAGAGACCAACATTGTTAACGGAACCATCTCTGCTATGCTGACCTATGACGGAAATACAGCAGAAGCCATGGCTGCAATGGGCGACAAAAACACTCTGACGGTAGCACCTTTTACCAAGGATCCTGTCCAGCTCGGTTTCGACCTCTATGTTATTCCCAAGGGGGCAAAACATACGGACGCTGCCTACAAGTTCTTAAACTACATCACCGATCCGGAAGTAATGGCTAAAAACCTGGTAGAGAATCCCTATTCCTGCCCCAACGATGCTGCTGTAGCTGCCGCTTCTGAGGAATATCGGAATGGTCCGGCTTTCGACTTCGACTATAAGGAGAATATTTTCTTCCAGAAAGATGTTGGAGACGCGATTAAGATTTATGACAAATACTATCAGAAATTAAAGGTTGATACCGGCGAGTAATTGGGAGGAAATCACGTTGATCAATTTCAAAGAGCAGGAGAAGATCGACAGCATGCGCGGCGCCCTGGCACTGCGCGTGCAGATCGAACCGTTGGTAGACAGTATATGGGACAGAGGTTTAAAAAATCTCTGCTTCCTGGGAATCGGCGGCACCTGGGCAAGTTGTCTGCAGGTGGTCTGCTACATGAAAGAACGAACGGAGATGGAAGTCTTCGCTATGAATGCCGCGGAGTATAACACCACAGGGGACCGGAGAATCGGAGCCGGCACCTGTGTGGTAATCTCTTCGGTCACGGGTACGACCAAAGAGGTCGTAGAGGCTGTCAGGCTGGTACAGAGCAAGGGCGCAGAGGTTATCGGTTTTATCGACAAAGCGGATTCAGAGCTCGCCGGTCTGGTGGATCATTGCATCACTTACAAATCCAACGAGCAGACCAAGTTTTTTATAACGGCGGACCGCTTCCTGTATCTTGCGGGAGAGATGCCCGAATATGATAAAATGTATGCGCAGTTCGACCGTTATCTTCCGGAAGCTCTTGTAGAAGCAGAGAAGGCAGCAGATGGGTTTGCTTGTGACTTTGTCAAAGCCCATAAGGACGATGCACTGCATTATTTTGTCGGCGGAGGGACGCTCTACGGAGCGACATATTCCTATGCCATGTGCTACTGGGAAGAAATGCACTGGCACAGGACCAAATCCATTCATTCCGCGGAATTCTTCCATGGCATGCTGGAGATCGTGGACCGGGATACGGCAGTGACGGTCTTTGTCGGTGAGGACAAACAACGTCCCCTGGGGGAACGGGTAGCCAGATTTCTGCCCCGTATCTGCGATAATTACACCATTATCGACACGAGAGACTATGCCCTGCCTGGAATCCCGGAAGAGTACCGTGCAAGAGTCAGCCATCTGGTGATGCATGCGGTCACCAACCGCATCGACGCACACCTGGTGGATCAGACCGGACACGATATGGATTTGAGACGCTATTATAGAAAAATGGATTACTAGAGAGATTTATCATGAAATTCGGATTGTTTACCTGCGGATATCAGAGAGGGAGCCTGGAACAGGCCTTTGCTGATGCAGCAAGTTTCGGCTATGATTACATAGAGCTTTGGGGCGGCCGGCCCCACGCCTATGGGCCGGACCTGGTCAGAGGCGCGGCTGATGGCATTCGCCGCCTCTCTGAGAAATACTGTATTCCGGTTCGCATCTATACACCGGAACACAATGCCTATCCCTTTAACTATATGATGGGAGATCAGGCACAGTGGGAGGACAGCATCCAATATCTGAAAACAGCAATCAAAGCCTCTACCCTTCTGGGGGCAGAGGCTTTGCTGCTTTCCATCGGTCACAGCGGAGGCCTGCCTCCGGAAGAGAAGAAGACCCGCCTCCTAAAAAGCTTACGGGTCCTGTCGGAAGAGGCGTGGAAAATGGGGCAGACTTTGCTGCTGGAGAACCTGACTCCCATGGAATCCGACGGTTATACGGACCTGGAATCTTATCAGCTTCTGTTTGAAGAAGAACTGCCATGTCTGAAAGCCATGTGCGATGTGGTAGTTCCCTTTGTACAGGGCGAAGATCCGGTGGAATACTGCCGGGTACTGGGAGAGAAGATGGGACACCTCCATCTGACGGACTCCAACGGATCAGACGAATCTCACATCATGCCCGGAGATGGTATAATGGATCTCGGGAAGTTGATAAAAGATTTTCAAAATGCCGGATATAAGGGGAATGTGACCATCGAACTGGTCACAAATTACATGGAAGATCCCTCCGGTGCTGCCGCCCTGGCAATCGGGCGAGTAAAGGAGCTGTTATGAAACGAATCGCATGTATCGGTGATAATTGTGTCGATAGCTACGACGAAACCGGGGAACGTTATCCGGGAGGGAATCCCGTAAATGTTTCTGTATATTTTCAAAGACTTGGGACACCATCTTCCTATATCGGAGTGGTCGGAAACGATGAAAACGGAACAATGATCGTCGATTCCCTGAGGGAGAAAAACGTCGATGTCAGCCATGTGAAAGTGCTGGAAGGGAAAACCGCCATCACCCATGTACAGCGCATCGGAGGAGAGCGTGTATTCGGAGAGAGCGATGCCGGAGTGACAGCTAAGCTGACACTTACGGAAGAAGACCTTTCTTTCATCACAGAACACGACCTGGCAGTCACCGGAGTGTGGGGATATACCGAACCCTTCCTCCCAATGCTGAAGGAGCGGGGAATACCCATCGCCTATGATGCCTCAAACTATCCCACACTGCCCCACAGTCAGGAAGGGATGAAATATGCTGACTACGTATTCTTCTCCGATGATGCATCGGAAGAAGAGCTGCTGCGAAAACAAATGCAAAGCATTGCAGCCATGGGCCCCAAAGTAGTGGTAGCCATGAGAGGGAGCCTCGGAAGTCTCGCCATGGAAG
>CADBOX010000307.1 GCA_902796415.1 uncultured Lachnospiraceae bacterium | reverse complement strand
CCACCTACAGTGGCGGCTCCGCTCCGGCTTAAACCGGATTCCCTATTCTCCCCTCGCTTCCCCGCGAAAGGCACTCATTCAGTATATTTTATCTTCAGAAATTGCTGTTTATATTATTATCCAGGATAGTATCCAGCATATTACCGTCTTCCAATGATGATAACCCATTAAATTCACTATTCTGTATCTGGCTCATTTGCCTTGCAGTTCCAAATAGTGATAATCTATTTACATCGTTTTCTACTGCATCGCTCAATACTCCTGTTCCTCCAAACGCAAAAACATTGACTGGGGCTTTCCAAAATACATACTCCTGTTGAAGCTGAGTCAGATTGTTTCCTTTAACAAGTAACATAGGGGCATGAAGGAAGGCAGCAGTAACACTTCCTGAAAGAGCATCAGGATAATTAGTTCCGCAGGCCAAACAAATGCTGTCACCATTAAGCACGTCTCTGAAAGCTAAATTGATCATGATACATGTTTCATATCGGTCTGATCCGTAAAGACGTGAAACTTCCCCATACGGGTTAAGTGCCTCTTCAGCATTGCTTCCTATGAGTGCAGGACCTCCTATTATAATACTTCCCCCGATCTGTCCGATCGAATCCATATATTTTTTAGTTGAATCTCTTAGGACCCCGGAATTTTCTATATAAAGGATCGGTACTCCGGCTATAGCTGCAACGTTGCTTATAGAAAGAGCATCCGGATAATTATGGGAATATACGAAGAATGCAGCAGTAGGCTTTCCTCCTCTAAGTTCATCCATCTTTTTTGCTACCGCAGTCGCTGTTTCGAACCTGGTAGCTCCGGAGATTCTTTCAACTTTAAGACCCCTACTCTTCAGAACATTTGATACATTGTCATCAACAACACCTGTTCCTCCAAGGATATATGCGTTCTTTGCCCCAAGGCGTCTGATCTCATTAAGTGTCTCCTGATCTAGCCGGCTGCGGCGAACCAGAAGGATCGGAGCATTTAACATATATGCCAGCGGACCGCCTGCCAAAGCATCAGGATAATCATCACCTGAAGCGATTATTACATTTTCAGTTTTTTCATCAAACCCTGCCTGTGAAATAGCAACTGCAGTACCCTGGCGGGTAGATCCTGCCATTCTTCTTGGAATGTCGGGATTTGCCATGACTCCAGCCCAACAAACTCTACCTCCATAATCCTGACGAACGTCAAGCTCCGTTCCGGTGTTTTCATACCATGTAATGTCTTCACTATTGTAGTAAGAAGCTGTCTTAATCGAATCAAAAGCATTATCGCCTATTTCAGGTGCGCTGCCTTTGAATAAAACAGTTTTTAAGCTTCTGCATCCGGAAAAAGCATAGTCTCCAATTGATGTAACAGTAGATGGAATGGTTAATTCCACCAGTCGTTCGCACGACATAAATGCAGATTTTCCGATTGATTTCAGCCCTTCAGATAAAGTTATGTTTTTTAATTTATTACAGTTTGAAAAAACACTTTCATTTATAGTCTCTATCCCAGAACCAACTGTCACATCTGTTAACATCACACAATTTGAAAAACAACTATTCCCTAAAGTTGTAACACTATCCGGTATGGATATTGAAGTTATGCGACTTTCACTAAAACTGTAGCTTCCTATTTCTGTAAGTGTGGTCGGAAGTGTGACCTTTGAAACGTTAAGCATATCGCATACGCTGTGCGGCTCTAATGATGTAACTCCTTCACTTATTATCAGTTCTGTCAGTTTGCTATTCATAAATGCAGTATATCCAATAACTTTAGTTCCTTCGGGAACAGTATATGAGCCTGTCTTGTTACAAGGAAAATCCAATAGAGTTTCGCCATCCTTGCTGAACAGAACGCCGTCTTTCACTGAATAGTTAATGCATTCATCTGACACCTGAAACTCTGTTAAGCCATAGCAATGAAATACAGCATCTTCAACTCCGGTTGCATTTTTACCGATCTTTATAGTTTCCAGGTCCACGCAAGCATTGAATGCGTAACTTCCAACCTCAGTCACACTGTCCGGTATCGTAAACTCCTTCATTTTGCAGCTTGCAAAACTATCTTCACCTATCGTTGTCACATTCTCAGGTATTATAAACTCCGTTATATCCTTGCAACCATAAAAAGCATAGTCTCCAATAGATGTAACTCCAGGATCCATGGTCACGCTTTTTATTCCCAGCTTATACCACGGCGCAGGATTATCAGAAAATTTATAATCCCACATAGGCCCTGTACCAGAAATAGTGAGATTACCATTTTCGTCCACTGTCCATGATAGATTATCTCCGCAAGCGCCGCTGTTAACAGTTTCTGCCCATGCGGTCTGATTCAATGCAGGCATCATGACAAATGCCATGCATACAATCAACAAAATGCTGATGAATCTTCTCATTTTTGAGCCTCCAAATACTAATACCTTTTCTTCTACTAGCTAATTCCTGCAAAAGCCACATACTTTTACTCTAAAAATCAGAGGACCTTATATTATTTTCTGCCCTTCCTTTTCCTTCTGTGCGCGCTTGTTCGTGTTCATGGTGTTCCTGAATACGAAGAACCTGTCGTAAAGGAACTCAGTCGT
>CADBOX010000306.1 GCA_902796415.1 uncultured Lachnospiraceae bacterium | reverse complement strand
TCCACGCCGCCGATCTCCTCGTCCACCATACGGTTAACAGCATTATTACCGGCTCCGCCTACACCGATAACCAAGATTTTTGCCTGCCCAATTTCCTCATTTGACATAATTTCCAGCAAGGTTTTTTCCTCCTTAATTATATGTAAATATCACATACACATATTATTACCTAATATATATAATAAAGTCTTTTTACTAAATAATCAACATAAAATTTTGGTAGTTTATAATAATCAGAGCCATTCCCGCAGACTCACTGATTCTCCCGGAAAGTAATGATATCCTTGTCATCGGTAAAGAGATGCATATCTATGATCCCGGAATCGCTTTTCTGAGATACAGAACGTAGAATCTCTGATATTTTGGACATCTTGTTTTCCAGAAAGCGGGTTCCCCCAAGATAAATCTGATACTTTCCGGATACCAGATAGATGTGATTCTCCCCTTCAAAATGGATTCTTGACACATCAAGATTATAGGACGTAATCTTCTTTGTAATAAAGATGATAGTGTCAAAATAATTACCATCCACAGGTATCTTTTCGCCCAGTACCATCTTGTCAAACTTAACCCCTGTCACCACAGGAACCCCGCTAAGAAGCATGTTCCTGCTCTCCTGGGCAATCCCTTCGGAATCAAAATACACATTTTTCTCCATATACTGGAAGACTCCTGCCCGGATTCCCTCCTTCACTTTTACCTTTAAAACATGAGGCTGATCCAAAGATACGGACATGGACACCCGGTCTATAAAGGGAAGATACGTATCCCCAAACAGTTTATTGACCACAATCATAGCAAGACAATTGTCCACATAGTGCTGTTTTTTAATGGCACTGACCACTTCTTCTTCCGAGTAAGTGATATGGTCGCTTGGCTCGATCTTCTCGATGGAAAACTCTTTGATGATAAGATAGATTCCCAGTCCTAGCAGAATGAGGATCAGAAGTAATGCGATCAATTTATGAAATTTTCGGTTTTTTCTCCTTTTTACGAGAGTAAACCTACGCTCGTTCATACATCCTCCTTGGCACACCAGCTGTCAGGTATCTGTTTCGGAGTGAAAGCTATGGACAATATCCTTGAATCTTCTGCCACGTTCTTCATAATTTTTAAACATCCCCCAACTTGCACATGCGGGAGACAGTAATACTGCATCACCAGGCTTGGCATACTCTCTGGCATAGTCCATCGCTTCTTCGAAAGACTTTGCATGTACCACCGGGGAGAAACCCATCCTGGCTGCTGTATCCGCGATGGCGTCTGCCGTTGCGCCCATAACAATCAGGCACTTCACTTTATCTTCAAAAGATTCAATCCACTCCTCATAGCTTGATTTCTTATCGTAACCGCCTCCCAGAAGTACCGTAGGTTTTACCATAGCCTGGATTGCCTTTATGGCTGCATCCGGGTTAGTTCCCTTTGAGTCGTTATAATAATCCACACCATCCACGGTGTCTACATATTCAATACGGTGCTCCACCGCTGTAAATGACATGACGCCTCTTCGAATTGCTTCCACAGGAACGCCCATATAATAACATATCCCGATAGCAGCCAGTATATTTTCATGATTATGTCCTCCCAGGAGACGGATCTCCTTAAGAGAGCAAACCGGAATATCCTGATTACTTTCTCTGATAATAAATGTCTCATCTTTCAGAAGAATCCCTTCTTCCAGATCTTTTTTCCTGCTGAACATGACCGGTCTTGCGTTGGTCCTTTCCGCCATGTCTCTGGTAATAGGGTCGTCATAATTGAGAATGATAACATCATCTTTAGTCTGATTCCTTGAGATGGAAAGTTTGGTTTCCCCGTAGACTTCCATGGTACCATGCCGGTCCAAATGGTCCGGAGTAAGGTTCAGGACCGCACTGACAGCAGGCTTAAAATCCACGACAGTCTCCAGCTGAAAACTGCTGATTTCTGCCGCTATAACAGATTCCTCCATAGTGTCAAGAGCAACACTGGTATATGGAATTCCGATGTTGCCCACCACGAATACAGATGGGTAATACTCTTCCAGGATTTTACCCACCAAGGCAGTTGTGGTGGTTTTCCCATTGGTTCCCGTGATGGCAGCGATACGGCCTTTAGAAAAATGGTAAGCCAACTCGATTTCACCCCAGACAGGTTTCTTCTTCTCATAAAATACCCTGGCTATGGGTTTGTCCGTTGGGATACCGGGGGACATAATCAAGAGGTCATACCGATCTGCCAGTTCCGGCGTCACCTCTCCCAGTACAAAATCCAGTTCCATATTATCCGGCACTTTACTCCGGATACTCTCTTTATCCAAATCTATATTGCCGTCATAGATTGTGGCGGAAAGCCCTGCTCTTCCCAGAAGCTGGGCAGCTCCGATTCCACTGACACCTGCGCCGGCAATCAATATTTTTTTATCTGTCAAATCCATGTCAACCTCTCAATTTCATGGTACATGTTAAAAAGCAAGCAGTCCGATCAGGCACAACACTGCAGTGGTAATCATAAACATGGATACCACTTTCGTCTCAGGCCATCCTCCCAACTCAAAGTGATGGTGGATCGGTGCCATTCGGAATACACGTTTCTTGGTACGTTTATAATATCCCACCTGAATGATAACAGATACCACTTCCATAAAATAGATGAATGCTATGATGGGAAGGAACAGTGGAATCTTTAACATAAAGCAGGCGGAAACCACAAAACCTCCCAGTGCAAGTGAACCGGTATCTCCCATGAAAACCTTGGCAGGATTAGTGTTGAAACACAGGAAACCAAGCAACGCGCCGATCATGGCGCTGGTGACAGGCTCCAGCCCTGTGTTTTGTCCCACAGCGATCACAGTGAGAAACAGGGCGATGACGGAGGTAACACTGGACGCAAGTCCATCCAGACCATCCGTGAAGTTCGCGCCGTTCACTGTTCCAAGAGCAACAAAGATCAGGAAAGGAAGGTAGAATATTCCCAGATCCAGAGTTCTTCCTGAGAGGAATGGAATGATAATATCTGTTCCTAATCCTGAAAACTTAATCATATAAATTCCAAATAAGATCGCTATGATCAGCTGTCCCAACATCTTCTGAATCTCGGTAAGCCCGAGATTTCTCTTCATGACAACCTTGATGTAATCGTCTGCAAAACCGATGAGAGCGAAACCAAGAGTAACCAGGACAACCGGAGTGATGGCAGGATACATAGGAAAATAAAACGCACAGCCTGCAACCAATCCGATGAGGATCAGAACACCCCCCATGGTGGGTGTTCCGGTCTTCTTCAGGTGGGACTGAGGCCCATCTTCCCTGATATACTGACCGAATTTTAATCTATGTAAGAATTTCAGCATCCCGGGACCCAGGATCTGAGTAACCAGAAAAGCAATTAAAGCCGGGATCGCAATCGTGTAATACATACCTGATACCTCCATTATGTTTATTTTATGTTCTGAGACAAGACTAATACAGTATAATCCGACTCCCGGATTTTATCAATGGTTAGATTTCAAAACTTAAAGAAAATAAATATCATTTTTTCTTATTCTGCTTAACGAATTCGTTAAGATAGTACTCTGTCTTCTCCGAGCCGGAGGACTTCTGCTTCGTCGGCTGAATATCCAGAATATCCACGATTGCTTTCATGCACTCTCTCTCCAGCCCCACTGCCAGTCTTGCATTATCCTGACGTTTTATGTGTGGCTCATCGATCGTTACATAGATAAGAACCTGCGGGTCATTTACCGGGGTGAACCCCATGAAAGAAATGTAATAGTCCTTCTTATTTCTGGGGAGTTTCTCCGCGGTACCTGTCTTCCCTCCGATATCGTATCCGTCAATCTGAGCTTTTACACCGGTACCTGATTCCACAGTTTCCCTCAGATAAGATCGGATCCGGTTGGAAGTAGCTGCGGAGATCGTATTCCTCAGGACTTCCTTCTCCTTCGTCTCTACGATATCTCCTTTATTATTCTGGATTTCCTTCACGATATGTGGCTGGTAATAATATCCCCCGTTGATCAGGGAGGCAAAACCGCTGGCCATCTGAATCATGGAGCAGTTAAAGTTCTGTCCAAATGCATTGGTGGCAAGTGACGAAGAGTTTCCGTAATTGGATGCATTATACAACAGGTTGGAGGTATCTGCCTCACCGGGAAGGTCTATCCCCGTCTTCAGTCCAAACCCGAAAAGATTCTGGTAATAGTAGAACTTGTCTGCCCCCTCCTTGAATGCTATGTTCATCATGGCAACGTTGCAGGATTCTGAGACAGCCTGCTTGAG
>CADBOX010000305.1 GCA_902796415.1 uncultured Lachnospiraceae bacterium | reverse complement strand
TATCTTCATCAAGACCTTCCTCATACTGTACAGAACATAATATAGAATAAGTCTCGTCGGTTAAAGCCAGGATCATATAAGGATACCGCCATCCCATTCCCCGGAACTTCTCGATAAATCCTATGCCATAAAAGATATGGCGGGCATTGATGAAAAAGGTCATCAGGGCAAGGGAGATTAAAGATGCACCTGAAGTCATCATGGGAACCATGACAAGCTGCATGGATCCGGCATAGATAAAGAGGGCAGAAGCAGTGGTAAGCAGTATGCCGTAACCCGCATCGGTCATAAGCATACCGAAGGCGATTCCGATAAAAAGATATGTGAAAAATATGGGAAATGTATTTTTAACAGCAAAACGTAATTCCCTCATGCTACCTTTCCCTTCTAATCGATTGACGCTTTCCCAAGCTCGCTATATTATATTATATAGTGACGTTATTCTCAATAGAAAATTTATTGCGAAAAGAAATAGGGATGGAAAAGGAGGTGAAGAGACATGATCATCAATACCGGACAGCGAACAGATATCCCGGCCTTCTATTCTGAGTGGTTTGCCAACCGGCTGAAGGAAGGCTATGTCTGTGTGCGCAATCCTTTCAACCCCAGACAGGTCAGCCGTTACCGCCTGGATCCTGCTGTGGTGGATGTGATTGGCTTCTGCACCAAAAATCCTGCCCCCATGTTTCCCTATATGGACCTGCTAAAAGATTACGGCCAGTACTGGTTCATCACCATCACACCCTATGGGCGGGATATTGAGCCAAATGTGCCAGATAAACACCGTTTGCTGGAGGATTTCAGGAAGCTTTCCCGTATAGTGGGGATCCATTCCATCGGATGGCGGTATGATCCCATTTTCCTCTCAGACCGGTACACAGCGGAATACCATCTTCATGCCTTTGAACAGATCGCTACTGCTTTGGAGGGCTACACAGAAACTGTAGTCATCAGTTTTATCGATCTCTATCCCAAGGTCAGGCGGAACTTTCCGGAAGCCAAAGAAGTGACAAAAGACCAGCGACTGGCCCTTGGAAAGGAAATGATTAAAATCGCTTCTGCCCACGGCATGACAGTCAAGCCCTGCGCAGAGGGAGATGAACTGGCTGTCTATGGAGCCGATTGCGGTGGATGTATGCGGATCAGCGATTATGAGAAGGCCATAGGTAAGCACTTGGATGCCCCGAAGAAGAAAGGTGCCAGGGCGGAATGTGCCTGCTACCTGTCCTGCGATATCGGCGCTTACAATACCTGTAAACATCTGTGCCGGTATTGTTATGCCAATGCAGAGCCATCCAAGGTCCTGGCCCAAAGCCGCCTCCATGACCCCGATTCACCTTTCCTGATCGGCAACTACAGGGAAGACGATCAGATTCATGACGTGCCGCAGAAGTCATGGATAGATCGGCAGATGAGCTTTGCATAACACAAAATATAGTATTATATATAAATAACAACAATATATAGTGATAAGGAGAGAAATTTTGAAAGAAAGCAGCACACAGAACCAGAGGCTTGATTACCTGGTGGAGGAATTCAAGACCGATTCTGTCCAATACAAAGATATACAGACACCCAAAGATACAGAAGGCAAACGCCGGATCCTGCGATCCCTGATGAATATCCGTATGCCACGAAAAATGGATAAGAGAGTTCTGGCTGTACAGGATGATTATCTGCAGGAGCGCATCCGGGAAAATGGAATCGTAAAACCGGAAGATATCCCTGTAATCAGGGATGGCATGTCCATCTGGCAGGGGGATATCACCAGGCTGGCTGTGGACGCCATCGTCAATGCGGCCAACTCCCAGATGCTGGGTTGTTTCGTACCCATGCACACCTGCATTGACAACTGTATCCATACCTTTGCGGGCGTGCAGCTTCGCGCCGAGTGTAACAGACAGATGGAAAATCTCCGCATGAGATATGGCAGCAACTATGAGCAACCCACCGCCATACCTATGATCACAGATGGCTATAACCTTCCGGCGAAGAAGGTGATCCATGTGGTTGGACCCATCGTAGACGGTCTCCTTACCAAAGAACACGAAGAACTGTTAGCCCAATGCTACCAGTCATGCCTTGAACTGGCGTCTGAGAATGGTCTTAAGTCCATTGCTTTCTGCTGCATCTCTACCGGAGTATTCATGTTTCCAAATGAGAGGGCAGCGGAAATCGCAGTAGATACTGTCAGGAAATGGCTGGATGAAACAGGCAGCGATATGAGAGTGATCTTCAATGTCTTCAAAGACGAGGATAAGGGCTACTATGAACAGCTTCTATGTTAATCATAACAGGGTATCAGAAAGGTTGACTTCCTGTTTCATTTCTGTTATATTTCTATATGCAATATTTATTAAGAAAGCGAGGTAATCATTTATGCGTAGAGAATATGTGGAGATTGTAAATGAATATAGTATGATGGCCTCGGTTTCCGCCTTATAATAATCATAATTAAGGTATCCATATGTTGATTTTCTGACCGTGGCGTATTTGTCGCGGTCTTTTTTTGCCAATTTCTTCTTTTCCATCACCCGAGGTCTCCATACTATCAGGTCAAAATCATCAGTTTAAAAACGTGATCATGAAAAAGGAGATTACACAAATGAATAATATTATCAATGAAGAAAACCTCGGAAGGATTTCCGAGGTTAGTAAGAACAGTTACATCATAAGATTCCAGGGGCAGGAGATCCCTGCTAGGTTAAAGGGGAGCTTCTATGAAGAAGATCCGGAAAAACTCCCTGTGGTAGGTGACTATGTTGCATTTGAATATAACCGGTTGGGGGATTCCAGGATTCTCTCGGTTTGTGAGAGGAAGAGTTTCCTGCAGAGACCGGATCAGTCCAAAACAGGAGTGATGCAGTATATGGCTGCCAACGTGGATTATTGCTTCATCGTCACTTCCCTGAACGAAGACTACAATTACAATCGCATCGTCAGGTATGTGAGCATAGCACTTCAGGGAGGGGCAGTCCCTGTAGTTATCCTAAGCAAATCAGACCTTTGTGCCAATGTG
>CADBOX010000304.1 GCA_902796415.1 uncultured Lachnospiraceae bacterium | reverse complement strand
CTTTCAACCCTGACGATTTCGCCGGTCTGCTGTGCTTTGATCAGTGCATCGGCGGTGACTGCGGCGAGATATCCATCCCAGGTATTCGGTCCTTCTATGATCCCGTCAGCCGCGCAATCCACCCAGTTCTGTATTTCTTCGTCATATGCTTCTTTGAAAAGATCATAGCATTCCATAGTTTCCGGGGTTGATTTTATACCGGCGGTTTTGATGACCAGTGCCATCGGTTTCCCCATTGTCAGAGCGCCTTTTTCACAAACCACTTCACAATTGATGTCGTATCCGAAAAGACAGTTGACAAACACCTCCAGATCAACCGTTACGCCGGTTTTTGTTTTCATGATCATGATATGAGGATCGCGGCATTTATCATGAATGAAACTCGTCTGCTTTGGGGTTATGACCTGGACGGTATCGAAGTCGTCGTTCACCATCCAATGGAACAGGTCGATCTCGTGGATCGCTGTATCATGAACGGTCATGGGAGTAATGTAGCTTTCCGGAACTGACGGGTTGCGGTGTGTACAATGAATGATCAATGGCTCCCCGTATTCACCTGTCCTGATGGCTTCCTTTATCTGAATATAACCTTTGTGATAACGGCGCATGAATCCAAGCTGGATCAGATGTTTCCCGGAAGCTGCTTCTGCATCCATTACTGTTTTACAATCTTCAGCTGTTGTGCAGAGCGGTTTTTCACAGAAGATCCTTTTTCCTGCTTTGATTGCCTCGATCAGGTCATCTTTGTGAGCGAAACCGGGGGATACGATCAAAACAGCATCCACATCCGGATCGGCGATCAAATCTTTCCCATTCGTGTAGACTTTGCAGTCCTTCCCTGCAATCTCTGCTGCTTTTCGCGCGCCTTCTTCAAAAACATCTGAAACAGCAGTAACTGCTGCCCCACGGGTTTTGTGAGTGATCCTGTCAATATGGCTTCTGCCCATAGCTCCACATCCGATAGCACCTATCCGCAGCATCTTATTCTCCTTTCAAAAACTGTACTTTTAGAATCGCCTCATTAATAGTTATTTAAGCCTTTATAACTTGATTTTATGACATACATTTACAAATTGGTAGGAAGAATCGATCCATCATTAGCACAAAACGAATATAATACAGTTAGAAAGTGATGATTAGCGATGGCAGGATTGTATCTGGATTTTCCATTATCAAATGGTTCACGTATTTGTGTCCAGCGGCATGAAGACCGCTTGCATATGCCGAATATGCGTTCGGATGGTGTCGTTCCCGATCATGCTCATGAATTCTACGAGATGGTATTTATCCTGCATAACAGCTGCCGGCATGTTTATCAGGAGGATGAAACGACACTCATTCCCGGTGATTTGTTCATGATTCCTCCGCATCGTTCCCATTTGCTGCATTTCACGGAAGATGTGTTTTATTACAACTGCCAGTTTTTTGCAGATGCGCTTGCCGCAGAATGGATGGAAGATGTCCAGTCGCTGACATATGACCGCCTGAAAGAAAATTTCGGAGGGTATGACAATATTTTCAGGATCGACCGGCAGGGCATCCTGCATCTGGAAGGTGAAGAAATAAAAGAAACCGTGAGACTGCTCGAACTGATCTTTGAGGAGCAAAACAGCGCTTTTCCCGATAGCGAACGTATGAAACAGGTCCTGCTCTGCCTTCTGCTGGCACGGATAAAAAGGATCCGTGATAAGCGTTTTATTCCAAATAACAGCTGCGGAGGTTGGAAGGAGAAAATCGTTTACGAAACTTTGGCCGCCTTTGATAAAGGGCTGGACCGGGATTGGGATATGAGTGAACTGGCTGCCAGAAACAATATTTCTTCAGGTCATTTTCGCAAAATATTCAGGGAAATCACCGGTATGCCTCCGCGTCAGTACCTGAATCAGATCCGGATCAATCGCGCAGTGGACATGATCCAGCATCAGGGAATGTCCATCTATGATGCAGCCTGCTCCATCGGAATTCATGATCTCAATTATTTTTCGCGTCTTTGCAGACAGCTGACAGGATATCCTCCATCACACTTTCGATAAGGGGGGGATAGTCTGAATTTGAAAGATTAAACCCCGGCAGTATAATCCGGGATCTTTTTTCAGCGGAAAATCTCCGGCTGTTCGAGCCGAAAGAAAGGAGAGTCGGATGTCTGCAGTTTCAGCTTTTCTGCAGGTTTTTCTCACCTTTAGAGGGTTATCTTCATAAGAAATGATATACTTGATAACTGATTATGAAAGAGAACATTCGCAATTTCTGTATTATCGCCCATGTTGATCATGGCAAATCGACTTTAGCTGACCGATTGCTGCAGCTCACCGG
>CADBOX010000303.1 GCA_902796415.1 uncultured Lachnospiraceae bacterium | reverse complement strand
GCACGGTTCCTGCTGTCAGGATCGCACTCATGATGATACTGCATGCACGCAGCCCAATCTTTTTGCTTACCCTTCTCTTTTTCATTTTTACCTCCTGATGTTGTAGTTTTCGGCGAAAAAAATGCCGGAATGATCCGACATCTTTGCCGGCAAATAAACGCATACACATTTATTTTGCCATTTCACAATATTTCCCACTACCGTCAAAGGTCTAAACTTTTATAAATTCCGAATCATGGTCTGAGAGAAGATCTTGAAGATTATTAATGAGCAATTTTCGTTTATAACTCCTCCATGATAAAGGGGAGCATATAGATGGGTTTTAATTCCAGGTTTTTATCCTTCCCGACATCTTTTTGAGAAAGAAGTACTGTCTGCGAAATGTATTTAGAATACTTTTTACAGAACATATCTATAGACTCATGCTTTTTGGTGGCAGACGACTTTACTTCCAGCGTAAGAAGTTTACTTTTGTCCTGTAGCAGGAAGTCAACCTCATAATAATGCGTACTGTTTTCTTTTTCCCAAGAATGATAATATGCGGATCTGTTTGAAGCGGCGATCATCTGTGCCACTACATTTTCATATAAATAGCCCAGGTCAGCCGGCAACTTGTCTCCCAGTAACTTGCTGTATATACTTTCATCTGTCCTGGGTGATGCTTTGAAAATCATTGTCGTGAACAACCCAATATCAGAGAGATATAACTTAAATGTATCATCATCTCTGGACTGGGCCAGCGTTATGCCGGGATTGAATGTATTGTAGCAGGGAATTACTGTTTTTGAATCCAGTAGATCTGACATCCTTTCCAGATCTTTCCTGGTCTTACGCTTTCCTGTCGCCCTTGAAATCATATATCTTTTCTTGTTTGTGGCCAACTGACTGGGAATAGACTCGTACATCTTCCCAATAAGCCCGGAGCTGTCAATTTTTTTGAAATCATTGATATACAGATCTATTATTTCTCGTTTAACCTTATCAATTTCAGAAAGATTCTTTCCATTGACATACGCTTCTACAGCCTGAGGCATTCCACCTACAGCCATATATATTCTGAAATCCCTCATAAGTTTTCTGTTTGTCCCATTACCAACTTCTGCCCCCGTTTTATAAAGATCTCTAAGTAATGGATATGTATCATTTTCTGTTGCCCACATGAATTCTTCATAATCCATCGGATATACAGGAATCTTATGTTCTTCTGAAGGAATAACAATACCCTTGACATTTTTCTTTATACTGATAAGTGACCCCGTTTCGATATAATCGTAAGTCCCGTCAGCAACCAGATATTTAATAGCCTGCCTTACCAGTGGCTGGAGCTGGATTTCATCAAAAATGATAACCGATTCCCGCGGGTATAGTGTAATGCCTGTCACTGTCTGTAATCGCAAAAAAAACATCTTATGATCGGCTATGTCATTAAATACGTCAAGAAGATCCTTTGTAATATTGGCAAAATCGACTTTTATGTAGGATCTGTAGTTTGTCCTGGCAAATTCTTCCGCTACAGTGGACTTGCCAACCCGTCTTGCCCCTTCAAGCAATGCAGCATATTCCGGCGCATAGTTTTGTTTCCAATCCTTTAGATCTTCAAATACCTTTCTGTTAAACATGATATACCCTCTTTGCAACACAGCTTATTACACCTGTTCACTATAATTTTATTGCAAAAATGTCATTTGTTCAATATTTTATTTTCTCTTTTGTGCTATTAATTCACCATTTTGGATCAGTTAAAATCTTTAAAATCTTTCTCTCCGATGGCGATACCGTAATGTCTGGCCATGAGGGCCAGCTCCAGGCGGCTGCGGAAGCCTGACTTCTGAAGCATGTTGGTAATATGAAGCTTCACGGTGGATTCGCCCATGCACAGTTTCTGGGCTATCTCCTTGTTGGAGGCGCCGGTGACCAGTTCCTTTAAGACATCTATCTCACGATCCGTCAGCTCCGTGCTTAAGGCATTTCCTATGGGAACCTCTACTTGCTTACTGGGATATACGGTTTCGCCTGCCATAACGCGGTCCATGACTTCAATTATGGGCTGCTCCTGGATTTCTTTTTGCCAGAAACCTTCGACGCCTGTCTCCTTCGCTTTTTTCTCATAAGACAATTCAGGCATAGACGTTACCACGATTATCTTCACCTCAGGCTTGATATCCTTGATTCTGGCGGCTGCGTCGAGTCCGCTCATGCTTCCCGGGATCAGCACATCCATGAGCGCAAGATCCACATCATTATGCTCTATATATTCCACCGCCTGAACTGCCGTGGGAAATGACGCCGCAAGCTCATATCCTTCGGCTCTGCCTACAGTGCTCTCAAATATCTCGCGTATCATGCGGAAATCCTCCGCTATAACCACTTTATACATCACGTCTTCCTCCCTTCGGAAGTGTT
>CADBOX010000302.1 GCA_902796415.1 uncultured Lachnospiraceae bacterium | reverse complement strand
TGTGCATTCTTATTTTTGCTTTTCAGGCTGGCAGCCTGGATTTTTGGCACTGCGATGACCGGCATCATGAAAAGGATGGCAAAGGCTCCCATGATAATCCGGTTCAGATTCTTTTTGCTTCTCATACATGAATTCCTCCTGTGATCTTGAATTGCTCAATATTGTAAGATATCTGATGATAATATATGTATCATCTTGCTTACATTCTAATTATAATCCCAGGTTTATTTGCCGTCAATCACAGCAGACAGGCCCTCTGGCCTTTCTGAACCAGGATTTTCCAAAAAAACTATGAACTTAATGAGAAGGATATGTTAAATTTCTGTTAAAAGGCTTGAAAGTAGAGAAAAAAGAAGTTATACTTTAAAATAACACATTAAATTGTGATAACTATGTTCAGGAAGGGAGGTATTTTGATGTCGAAGCTTCAGATTTCACATGGCGGATCAAAACTGGATATTAATCTGATCCTGGGAAGCTGGAGATACGTGAAGATTATCGTGAATGATGATCTGACTATCGACATGAGAGTACCGATCGGAATGAAACAGGAGATGATCGATAGTTATCTGAATTCCCATGCCGATAAAATCGCTATGGAATATGAGAGGAAGAAAAACCGGAACCACCAGGCCCTCCCCACCATACTGGAGCTGGAGGAAGGAAAACTGGTCTATCGTAATGGCCTGTTCCTGCCTTACCTGGGAGATATGAATCTTCAGCTCCGCATCCGGCATGTCCCGGAGGGAGAAGAGACAAAGATCTACCTGGACAAAGGAGAAGATGGCGGGAGGATCCTCACCATACGTACCGATAATGCCAACCAGGATTTCATTCGCTATTGTGTGATGAGATATTATAAGAAGAGCGCGAGCACTATCGTGAAACGTTATGTGAAGGAATTCAGTGAGAAGCTGGGACTTCCTTATCGGAATGTTCACATCACTAACCTTACCACGGGATCCCGTTTTGAGATTCCCCGTTTCCGGTACAGTAATCTGGCAGTCAAAAACCAGTCCACCTTGTGGGGGCGGTGTACCAGAAAGCACACCTTGAAGTTTGACTGGAAACTGGCCATGTTGCCGGTGGAGGTGATCAAATATATCATCATCCACGAAATGACCCATGTGAAGAAGATGAATCATTCCTCCGCTTTCTGGATGGAGGTTGAGAAAATCATGCCGGAGTACCAGGAGTGCAGACGCTGGCTTGACCGGCATGGCAAAGAGTATGAAATTTTCTAATTTTTTAACCATTTTTCCATAAAAAGCTGCCGCAACGACGCCGATATACAGTTGCGGCAGCTTTTATGTAATATCATATTTTTAAGTGATCTGAAGGAGATATCATTATGGATTATCAGCGGATCCGGCATCCGATTCCACCCTTATATGACAAAGAATCCCGTATACTTATCCTGGGCAGCTTCCCGTCCGTCAAATCCAGGGAGGCGGCTTTTTTCTACGGGCACCCTCAAAACCGTTTCTGGAAACTTCTGGCCGCGCTATTTTCTGAAGATGCTCCAGTCACGGTTGAAGAAAAGAGTGCATTTCTTCACCGTAACCATGTGGCTGTGTGGGATACCATCGCCAGCTGCGAGATTCAGGGCTCTTCGGACAGCAGCATAAAAAATGTGCAGGTCAATGATCTTTCAGTCATTCTGGACCATGCGCCTATTGAGAGAATATATTGTAACGGGGCAAAATCCCATGAATATTACAGAAAATATATCCAGGAGAAAACGGGCACAGAGGCGGTCAAACTTCCCTCCACAAGCCCGGCCAATGCGGCTTTTGGCCTGGAGAAACTCATGGATCACTGGAGACAGATCCTGATCCCTCTTCGGATCGCACCTGCCGGAATCGGCCGGTCTCTTCTATCCTGGTATGACTTTAACGGGAGGATCCTCCCCTGGAGGAGTGACCCGACTCCTTATCATGTGTGGATCTCCGAGATCATGCTTCAGCAGACCCGGGTAGAAGCTGTGAAGGATTACTATGACCGCTGGATGCAAGAATTGCCGGATATTCCTTCTCTTGCCGGGGTGTCCGATGAGAAACTGATGAAACTCTGGGAGGGGCTTGGTTATTACAACCGGGCCCGAAACCTGAAAGAAGCTGCCATAACAATCATGGAAAAGTATGGCGGGCAGCTCCCCTGTGATTATGAAGAATTATTATCTCTGAAAGGAATCGGATCCTACACAGCCGGTGCCATCGCTTCTATCGCTTTCGGGCAGCCCCGGGCAGCAGTGGATGGAAATGTCCTTCGGATTTTTTCCAGAATTCTGATGGAACCCGGCAAAATTAATTCTGCCCGAACAAAAGGGTACCTGGAGAGAGAAGTCCTCCGGACCATGCCACGGGAACGTCCGGGAGATTATAACCAGTCCCTGATGGATCTGGGGGCCACAGTCTGCCTGCCAAACGGGCAGCCTCTGTGTGAAAAGTGTCCCTGGGAATCCATCTGCCGGGCACATAATAAAGGGACGGAATGTGACTATCCGGTAAAAGAGCAAAAGAGACCCCGCAGAGTTGAAGAAAGAGCCGTATTTCTGATAGAATGGGAAGGGAAGTACCTTCTTCATAAGCGGGAAAGGAAAGGGCTTCTGGCGGGTTTGTGGGAATTGCCGAATCTGGAGGGCAGGTACACTCTGGAAAAAGCAGGGGAAGAAGTGGCAGCCAGAGGTTTCTATGATTACATTCTGGAACCCCTGGGTGAGGGAAAACACATCTTCTCCCATGTGGAATGGCATATGACCGGATATCGGGTCCGGCTTCAGACTCTGACGAAACGGCTTAGACGAATCCTTGATGAAGATGCTGACTGGACTCTGGCGACAAGAAGGGAATTGGAAGAAAGCTATGCCCTGCCCTCGGCTTTTGACCGCTTTAAAAAACAGATAGATAACTCTTAAAGGAGGAAGTATGAGATTTCGGCCTTGTATCGATATTCATAATGGAAAGGTAAAACAGATTGTCGGTGGCAGCCTTCTGGACGAAGGGGATTATGCTCTGGATAATTATGTCTCGGAAAAGAACGGGGACTATTATGCCAGGCTTTACAGGGACGCCGGACTGGAGGGCGGTCATATCATCCTGCTGAACCCATCGGGAAGTGAATACTATGAGGAGGATGTGAGACAGGCAAGTCTGGCTCTTAGGGCTTATCCCGGGGGGCTTCAGATCGGGGGAGGGATGAATGCAGACAATGCAGCTTTCTTTCTGAAAGAAGGGGCTTCCCACATCATCGTGACGTCCTATGTCTTCCGTGATGGAAAAATCAATTGGGATCACCTGGAACAGATGGCAGAGGCTGTGGGGAAGGACCATCTGGTACTGGATCTCAGCTGCCGCAGACGGGATGACAGCTACTACATCGTCACGGACCGCTGGCAGAAATATACCCAGGTACCACTGAACCACGAAACCCTGGACCTGCTTTCAGGTTATTGCAGTGAGTTTCTGATTCACGCGGTGGATGTGGAAGGCAAAGCAAAGGGGATCGAAGAGAATGTGGCTATGCTTTTGGGCGAATGGGATGGTATACCCGTCACCTACGCCGGAGGTGTTGGATCTTACCGGGATCTGCTGAAACTGAAAAGACTGGGAAGAAACAAGGTGGATGTGACCATAGGAAGTGCTTTGGACCTGTTTGGCGGGGAGATGGAATTCAAAAAAGTTCTGGATCTCATCCGGGATTGAAACCCTTTAAAATAAAAAAGAGGCCTGTGATTTATTATGCCAGACAAGTTGCTTGGCAAACAGTCTGATATAATAAATCACAGGCAATCTTTATGTGTTTTAAATCAGGTAAGCCGTGCTAAAAGGTTTTGGCCTTTGATAAGGCGATGGTGATTCCTTTATATTTTGCCTTGTCCACCAGAATGATTCCCCGGTCTGAAGCCAGGTAGGAGGATGCGGTGGAGACGGAAAGGACTCCTGTCTGCTTCTCCACGTAGTCTGAGGCGGCGATTCCCAGTCCCTGGATATCCAGGGATTCGATTTCTTCTGTGGGGATTACGGTCAGGGGAACCTGAAGCTTGTCGGCAAGGGCCAGAATACCCGGCTCATCTGCTTTTAAAGGAATCGTACTGATACTTTTTAATGAGAGAGGGCTCAGGCCTTCTTTTTTTAATGTGTCCATAAGAGCTGCTTCGATGGGGGCAACTTCCATTCCCCGTTTACACCCGATGCCGGCACAGATGGTTCTGGGGCGCAGATAAAGAACAGGAGCCTGTACACACGCCTTTTCTTCTTCCGATAATGAGAAACCCTCATGGATGACTACCGTGGGGATATGAATGACCTGAGACCCCTTTTCCAGCAGGGAGGAATATTCTTCCGGAGTACAGAGGATAAATCTTCCTCTTTTCTTTCCCCGCCATAATTCGGGGTAGGTCGGTTCCGAGGATGGCATGGAAGAGACAACCACAATGGGCTTACCTTCCAGCAAGGTGCCGCTGATGGATTTCAGGACTCCGATGTTCTCTATCGACATGTGATATTTTTTGGCGAAACTGTCAAAGGAGAGTTCACCTGCCACATCTGTGGCTGTGGTGATCACCGCCTCTCCACCGGAGAGAAAGGCCATCTTCCTGGCAAGATCATTTGCCCCTCCCAGATGACCGGAGAGCAGACTGATGGCGAACCGGCCTTTCTGGTCCATCACCACCACTCCCGGGTCGCTGGTTTTGTGTGAGATGCAGGGAGCCAGGATCCGCACGACGATACCGGTAGCCATGATGCAGACCAGGTAATCATAGCTTTCAAATGCTTTTCGCAGAGTTTCTTTAAAGTTTTCTTTTCCGTATATATCACCGGGGTGGGAGGCAGATAGAGACTGTGCCAGTTTCTGGCCTTCCGGTGTCAGATAAAAATATGCTGTCTTACTCATAGGAATCCTTCTCTCTTCTCATGAATTGCCTGACTTGGTCGTCTTGATTCTTATCTATAATTGTACCACTGATTCCCCTTTTTTTGTATAGGGGAATCCCTTGCCTGAAAGGAACAATAATATCACATCTATGAGCTGACTGGGGAGAGAAAAAGATGATTCGTCCTTGATATAATAGTAAATTTCGACACTATTTATGGAAGAATAACATCTGTTGGTTTTGAGAAACAAGAAGTTATCCTTCTGTCTGGTACATTATTGCACATATTTATGGAAAACTATCTTTAGTAAAGAGTATTTTCATGATATACTAATCCGCGTAGGTTTATGTCCATTTTGAAAAATGAACGTAATATTACATAAATAGAAAATATAAAACCATAACTGTTATCAGATGGAGGAAATGTATGGATATCAGAAAATCAGAAGAATTATATAAAATTGCTCTGGATCTCATGCCGGGCGGGGTGAATTCGCCGGTGCGGGCTTTCGGATCCGTGGGGAGAAATCCTTTGTTTATCGACCATGCGAAAGGGTCCCGTATCTATGATGTAGACGGGAATGAATATATCGATTATGTGTGCTCCTGGGGTCCCGGAATCCTGGGCCATGCCCATCCGGAAGTAATCGAGGCAGTGCAGAAAGCCTGTCTGGACGGCCTTACCTTCGGCGCACCCACCGGCAAGGAGAACCAACTGGCTTCCATGATCCGGGATTGCGTTCCCTCCATGGAGATGATGCGTCTGGTAAGCTCCGGCACAGAAGCAACCATGAGCGCCATCCGGGCAGCCAGAGGCTACACCGGCCGCGATAAGATTATAAAATTCAAGGGATGCTATCACGGACATTCCGACGGGCTTCTGGTGCAGGCTGGTTCCGCCGCCCTGACTCAGTCGGTACCGGACAGTGCCGGGGTTCCTGCTTCCTTTGCTCAGCAGACCCTGGTGGCTCTTTATAATGATAAGGACTCCGTAAGAGAGTTGTTTGAGAACAATAAGGACCAGATCGCTGCACTGATCGTTGAGCCGGTTGCCGCCAACATGGGCGTGGTTCCTCCCGAGGAAGGGTTTCTGGAATTCCTCCGTGAGATCACAGCAGAAAACGGAACGGTCCTCATCTTTGACGAGGTAATCACAGGCTTCCGTCTGGGAGTCGGAGGAGCGCAGGCCTGGTACGGAATTAAGCCGGACCTGACCACCTTCGGAAAGATTGTGGGCGGCGGTATGCCCATGGCAGTCTATGGCGGCAGCAAAGAGATCATGAGAAATGTAGCTCCCACCGGTAAGGTATACCAGGCAGGGACCCTCTCCGGTAATCCGATTGCCACTACGGCTGGTATCAAGACACTGCAGATCCTCAGCGAACATCCGGAGATCTATACAAAGATTGAAAAGAATGCACAAAAACTGGCGGATGCCTACCGCGAACGTGCCCGGAAGAGAGGAATCTCACTCCACGTCAACCAGGTAGGATCTCTCCTGTGTGCTTACTTTACCGGCGAGAAGGTAAAGGATTATGCAGGAGCTTTATCCTCCGATACGAAAGCCTATGCCGAGTATTTCGGGGAACTGCTGGATCAGGGTATCTATGTGGCCCCGTCCCAATTTGAGGCCATGTTTGTGTCAGCCGCCCATACGGATGAAGACATCGACAGAACGATCGATGTCCTTCTGAAGTGATGGAGCACAAGTGAATATTATCATTAACATAATAAATATATGAGATTAAGAAAGGAAACAGGATTATGGTACATTTTATCGGAGCAGGCCCGGGGGATCCCGAATTATTGACAATAAAAGGAAAAAGACTGATTGACAATGCAGACGTTATTATCTATGCAGGATCTTTGGTTAACAAAGAAGTTCTTTCCGGCGCCAAGGAAGGGGCAAAAATATATAACAGCGCCAGCATGACACTGGAAGAGGTCATCGAAGTGATGAAAGACGCGGAGTCCAAAGGACTGGATACCTGCCGTGTTCACACGGGAGATCCGGCGATCTTCGGGGCCCACAGGGAACAGATGGATGAGCTGGACAGGCTGGGTATCGCTCATGAGGTTATCCCGGGTGTCAGCTCTTTCCTGGCTACGGCAGCTGCACTTCAGAAAGAATATACTCTTCCCGGCGTCTCCCAGACCGT
>CADBOX010000301.1 GCA_902796415.1 uncultured Lachnospiraceae bacterium | reverse complement strand
TTTCCAGAGCACCGTTCCGTCTTCCAGCGACAGCGTAATCACCAGCCAGCAGTTGTTTTGCACCGGATTTTCAAACCGGACGGATTGTTCCAGTGTATCGGCTTTCAGCTTTATGGTCTCGTATGCGGTTACATCCAGCATCTCCGGGCGTTCTGGGACGACAAGACCGCTGTTTTCAGATTGCGTGGTTTGAACGGTGCTTTCTGATCCGGATTTCGGTTCCCCGTTGTTTCTTGTGAGTAAACAAGCAATTACGCCAGCTGCAACAAGCAACATGAGAATAAGGCATATTATTACTATTCGCTGAGTGCCTGCCTGGCGCTTTCGTTTCCTTTTGTGAGTTCTCGGCGTTTCATGATTGCCTTCCATAGGCGTCACCTCTCAAGTAGGGCTGAACGGAATTGTATCGACATGGCATAGGAACCATGCGGTGCCGCATCCCACGCTTCAGCGCTAATGTTCACATACACTGTAATAGGATCACTGCCATCTGGGTTTAATGAACAGCTTGTGCCATCATCCCAGACATATTCCGTACCGTTCTGGATGACGGTGATGACAATCGGAATCGAATAGTCATTGCTGCTAAAAGAAGAGTAATCCAATATTACTGAGATAGCCTGCCCTTCTGCAAAATGTGAAGCATCCTTTACAGCTATTGTCCCGATCTCTGTCCGCTCTGCCTTATATGCGACCGCCTGACTGCCGGGAATACTCAATGTCCATGTTGGTTCTTCAACAGCTTCCGATATTTCTATAGTTTCTTCAACGTCCTGTGCCTGCTCAGTTGATTGTTCAGTCGATTCTTCCTGAACATTTTCTTCCCATCCTGCATAGAGAGTTATGTCTTCCGTCACAGTATCTGTTTCAAAATCCCATTCCCGCTCACAGGCATCTTCCCGATACCAGCCGATAAAGGTAAAGCCTTCATCCTGTGGATCATCTGGCTTTTCCAGGACGCTTCCCTTCGCTCTCAGAACTGGTTCCACTTCCTTCCCATGTCCGCAAACGTCAAAATAAACCGTAAAAAATTCTGTATCTGTATTGGATCCTTCATCAATCAGATCCGTATTGGATTCATCCTGCTCATCAGTCATGTTTTCCACAGGTTGTTCTGCGTCCATCATCGGGAGATCATCAGCTTCTTCCCCTACTTCCTCAGCAGGGAAACTGATGCCTTCAGGTAAAGTTTCTTCTATGTCCGAAAGAGCTTCCTCGTTAGCAGCTGTATCTTCTGCAAGTACGTCCTCTTCAGGTACATCCTCTTCAAAAAGTTCGTCGCCGAAATCGTCAGACAGAATTTCTTCCGGTTCCTCTTCCAACTGTCCGCCAGGGTCACTGATACTCTCCGGAATTGCGTCATCCACATCAAATTCAGCTTCTTTTTGAGGTTCTTCAGCTGTGAAGACATCCTCCGATATATCATCTCTCACGAGTACTTCCTCGTCCTGATCAACGTACAGGATTTCTTCTGCTTCCTCCTGCGGTTCATTGGAGTCACTGAGTATTTCAGGAGCATTTTCATCTACTGCAGCTTCGATTTCTACAGAAGCTTCTCCCACAGCATCATCAAATCCGATAGTTTCATCTGCCAGCGCGTAAACCGGCATTGACAGTATAATTGCAATAACCAACGAAATTATCGATGCCATCGATCCCCTGCGCTTCTTTTGTCTGTCCATATTCACTTCCACTTCCTCGTTTCTGCCTCCCCATTTTTTATTGCCCGATGTTTTTGTATGACTAGCGTTACGACGATCCCCAGGGCAAATGCCAATAGCGCAATGATCACATAGCCACCTGCATCCGGTCCGAGAATAGTAGCCCCCATAGTATAGGCAGTATGTTGTTCAATGTTTCCGGTAACACCCGGTGCCAAGAACAGCATAATTATGAGCAGGCTTGCCAGTCCTGTACCGATCGCTGTCAGCCTGCGTGCCTGTTTCCGGGCGAGATAAACTGCTTTTCTTTGCAGAATTCCCCTCATCAGGTCTTCATTGCTTCGCATAGCATCACCTCCCGGAGCGAAAGCTGTCGTTTTTCCCTCTCACTATATACAATGCAGTTTTTTTCGATTTTACCCACCCCTTAGAGAAAATTTTTCAAAATTTTTTCAGAATAAAATAGCCACCCCAGATCGGGATGGCAGAAGCGACGCTTTGTGGGATTATTCCGCAGTTTGCAGGCATCTTAATTCTTACAGGTTGATTCTTTTTGATTGCTGATTAGTCGACATATTTTTCCAGCTTCAGCGCTTGACAGGATTCCAGACTGCATTTCCCTTTCGTATTTTGGTAGATATCTACCACAAAAAGGTCACTTCCTGCATGGTCTGTGCCGTAGCATAAAAACCTGTAATTCTTTCCTGATACGACCTGTGTCCCAAGCAGCGCAATCGGACGAAGTTCGTATCCGACATACTTTTCAATTCCTTTCTTGAAAACCTTACGTACACTCTTTGACAGAGCCGCAGATTTGTTCTTGATATTCACTATTTGAAGTCCGCCATCAAGGGGTGCTGAACGCGGATTTTCACTGGTTTTGATACTACTGATTTTTATTTTCTTCACTGACCTGAGGGAAATCTTGTTTTTCAGTGATTTTGAAGCAGTAAGAATATACCATACTTTTGTTGGTTTGGCCGTCGCTGTCTTTCCCTGGCACAGGAATACATAATTCGTTCCGGCCACTGTTTGTTTGGCTAAAAGTGCAACCGGTTGATAAGACACGCCTGTAAGTTTCTTTGTCGCTTTGTTAAAGATTGTTTTCTGACTTTTACTCAGGAAAGAATAACTGACTTTGCTGACGCTCCATCCGCCGGGTGTCGCAGCAAAAGCAGGGGTTGAGACTGTTGACATGATAGTTACAAATAATACGCACAATACAATAACTGACTTAATATTCATCGATTTTCTCATCGCTTTGATCCTCCTTTTTCATATCATAATTGCTTTAAGCAAATCAGAATACATAATCAGGTGGCTAACTGTAAACGCCTGTCAAAATCATCCGTTTCTTCTACATGCATTCCCCCTTCCGATGTTCCCCACTGTTTTCCCCGTATCACGATCTTTCTTTACGCTTTTGGAAGATTGCCATAAGAATAATATCCCGCGAAAACGCCAACAGTGTGACGATTATATAGCCCTCGTTTTCAGAAACGAGGATGATCACGCCGAGCATAAAACCCGCTGTCTGTACCGGTACTGCACTGCCTCTGATAAGCGGTGCAAAAACCAGGACTGCGATAAGCATTATGCCGAATCCTGAAGCTGCAGCTGACAACTATCGTTTTTTACCCTCTCACTATATACAATACAGTTTTTTGTGATTTTACCCACACCTGAGAGAGATTTTTTCAAAAAATTTTTCAAAAAAAAGCCACCCCAGATCAGGATGGCAGAGGAGATGCTTTTAGGATTATTCCGCAGTTTGCAGGTGGCGATAAACGGATAGCAAAATGACCGCTGTAGCCAGCGGCATGGCATAGCCAATGGCGGATGTAATGCCCGGTTCCGAGACAAGCAGGTTATACATGCCATGAAAAAGCATACTCAAGGAAAGCGCCCCGATCATGCTGGCCAGCCGCACCGCCTTGAAGCGTCGGGCAATAACCAATCCTAGCATCATGGCAAATACGCTGACGATGTGCATCACACCCACGGCCAACCCGCGAATCAGCAGGAATCCCAGGCTCTCCGCACCGGAGGATACCATATAGCAAACATTTTCCTAAGAAGCAAATCCCGCGCCAATACCCACTGCAGCATGGAACAGCTGGTCATCCTCTGGCTCGAACATCAGAAAGTAGAACAGCAGGGGGAGAAACTTCATAGCCTCTTCCGTGAAGGGAGAGATAAAAACAGCCGTATCCTCCACGCCCATGCCGGTTGCCACATCCAGAAAACCGCTGACATACGCACCTAAAAGGCACGCGGCCATACCGAGAAGAAAATTCAATACAAACTGGCGAGCATTGTCCTTCACGAAGAAAAGTGTCAACAGCAGCGGAACGGTCATGCAGACCAGAATGTTTTCCGAATAGATCATGCGTCCGCCACCACCTTTCTCACAGACAGGTACATGAGCAGCAGGGCAATCGTCTCCACTCCCATAAATGCGGTATACCACATTCCACCGCTCATATATTTTGCCATCATCGACCACCACAATAAAGCAAGGACCAGACATAGCATGGCTTTAGATGAAGTCTGATTTTTATTGGCAGCAATCAGTTTATATACCCAATACACAACTCCGGCTATCAGGAAAAGGTAGCAGCCTATTTCCACTACAACTCTTGTTTTAGGTTCCACGAAAAACGTGATGACCTGAGCAATGATCAGCAACGTGCAACCGATCCCCAGTCCAATCCATTCCTTTTTTGACAACTGCCTTTGAACTTTCAACGCACAGGCGATGTTGCAAAGGAAATATGCGAAGGCAACGCCAATCAGAATATCCTGTACCCATTCGCTTGACCAGGCGATCCAAAGCACCACATTACAGACAGCAAACAGCACAGTTCCTACCGTCTGTTTTCTGGCAGATAACAAACGGTAATTGACAGCCGAACTCAACAAAGCAGGCATCAGCAGAAATATTGCTGCCTCTCCAATTTCATTCACAGCAAACGGCATCCGTCGATCAGGACGCATGAAATCGTAGATAATCCAGTACAAGTCAGTGAACAGCCATAAAGAAAGCGTAAATGTAAGAAACACAGCCGTAAGTGACCGGTCGCTTTCCCGGATCATCTGCACGGACAAAACGAGCAGCACGATAAATAAAACAATCTGAATACATGTGGAGAGCATGGTCGGGATGTCTACGGTCATTCGATCTCACGCTCCATTCCGTGCGCGGAGCACGAGGCACTCGTGCCCGCGGTGCGTGCGCGTTCCAAATCCCTCCGCTGTTTCCAGTGCTGGCATAGCAGCGTCACAGCTACACCAAGGGCAAAGGAAAGAAGCGCGATCAACACATAACCTGCCGCCGGCAAAGCTAAAATCAGACTGCCATACTGACTGACGGATAGGAGCCTGTTCGGACGCCTGCCGAAGTTCAGGAAGGAAGCTGACGACCGAGATCATCATAACAACACAGACCCCGGCGGATACCGCTTCTGCAATCATCTTACGCCGAAGGGATTTCATGGCCTGATAGATACCCTTGAGCCGTTTGATTTCTTTCATCTGATCTTCAATACTGTGCATCAGTTATCCCCATCCTTTCCAGCGTTTTTTTGAGTGAATTCTTCCCACGATCCACCAAATGGTAAACCTGCCGAATGTTCAAACCCATAATTCCGGCAATTTCCTCATGGGGAAGAGACTCCATGTAGAGCAAATAAAGCACCCTACGGTATTCCGGTTTGAGCGCAGACATGGCCTGATACAGCTTCCGGTTCCGTTCTTTCCTCAGAAGTACCGTATCCGGGAGTTCGGCATCAGACGGAATGCTCTCGTTCAAAGGAACGGTCTCGTACCGCTTTTTCCGGATATGCATGAGGGCATTCCTGCGGGCTATGGTATAGAGCCAGCCTTTGGAGCTGCCGGGATGGTCAGGCTCAAAATTAGGCTTATCCACAGCCAGTTTTGCGAAGATGTCCATCATCAGTTCCTCCGCATCCTCCGCATTACGGACAAAGCCCAGCAGGAACAGCAAAAGACCTTCCCTGTAACGGACCAGCAGGGCTTCCAGATCAGCGTCGTCATCGGTTTCTGTATAACGGAGATAGATTTGTTCATCTGTTTCCATGAACCCTGCCGCCCCCTTTCTTCTGATTATCTTTTTTCGTTTGAGGCCTGCGGAAATCGCATAAGAGATATCAAGCCAATTTGGAGTGTCTTCGAACAGCATTCCGCAGGCTGCTTTTTATTTCTGCGGATCGGAAATCTCCCAGTGGCCATTATTACCACTGCCAATGTATTTGACGTAGGCCATTTCTTTCAGTTTTCGGGCAACTGTTTTTACACTCACCCCTGCTCTCTCAGCAATCTGGGCACGTGTAATGTGAGGATTTTCCCGGATCGCATTTTCGATAACGTCCTTCAATGTTTCCTTGCGGGGGACATCGTGAGGGTCACTGTGAGGGTCATTGTCCTTCACGCTGTCCTCCGCGTTTCCGCTCCATCCCCAGCCTTCGCCGCAGTGACGGAAGAACACGACGGTAAACCCATAGGCCTCTTTCTGGAATTCATATTGCACCCCTGCTTCGGTGCAGAGCGTTTTGATCTTTTTCAGACCGGAGGCAAAGGTCTCCATGTCTTTGGAGTAATACAAGGTCTGTGTGATCAGCTTGTTCCGGCGGATTGCTTTCTGATTTCCCTCCGCAAATTCCTCCGGCGTGATCTTCTCCGGAAAAGTGCCGGGGCTGTATATCTCGATCCGATTGCGGTACACCATGATCTGGATGCTCTGGCCCGACTCGATCTGACGATGTGCAAATGCGTTGATTACAGCCTCACGCAGTGCGTCAACAGGGACCTCCGGAATTTCTTTCCGATGAAGTCCGCCGAACTCCGCCCGCCATTCCATTGCATCGATCAGGTATTGCATGGCTATTTCTACAAGTCCAAGAATGGAGCCGGTGTGTCGGCGAATATCCGTGAAGGTGATCCGTTCATTCGATGCGAACTTCGCCATTTGCAGGTCGTTGATGCCGCAATCCACAAACAGCGCAGCTCCGGCATTCAGTAAGGCATCCCCGCTGGTAAGTTCCAGCTTGTTCAGAACACTTGCCGGATCTGCGATATTGGCAAATAATGCCGTAAGCACATCTCTGACCTGATCCACTTTCCCATTCTCTACGTCATGAAATACATATAAATCATTAAACTATATACAAATATTTTAATATAATATGTATCCTTCACTGTTCAATGGAGATC
>CADBOX010000300.1 GCA_902796415.1 uncultured Lachnospiraceae bacterium | reverse complement strand
CTCTCTCAATGCATTCTCATCTGAAGTGTCATCTGAAAAGAATACATAATCTGCATGTTTCATCCCTTCTATCCCCTGAGGCAGAAATGGATGGTTTGAAGCGTCATAAGCAATCGGAACCCCATGCCTTTTCAGCATCGGGAGGAAGGGCTCGGTATATCCCCAGAGTCCGGTGATCACCAGATCGTGTTCCATGATAAAGTCAGAATCCTCTTCCGTGAGCGAGAGCATTGTAGTGACGCCGGGATCATCATCTTTGAATACCCTTTCTCCGTCAATCCTCTGCACGTGAGTTATAGCAGTATTTCCCTCCAGCACTTTAACATGGCTTACATCCACGTTTTTTTCACGCAGGGAATCAATAATCATCTTCCCGTCTTCATCGTTTCCTACTACGCCGATATAGGAAGACGGAGTTCCAAGTCTTTGGAAATACACAGAAACATTGACGGCATTTCCTCCCGGATAACGTTCATTTGTTTCATCATAACAGTCGACACAGTTGTCTCCGACACATGCAATTCGTTTCATAACAACTCCTTTATTCTTCTGATTGCCAGCGCAGCAGCCGTAGTGGGATCATCCACATAACCGGTAACCAGCTCGATGGTCACATTCCCGTCGTACCCGGCATCACGGAAGTCCTTCAGCAAGGTATGCATATCCATAATACCATCTCCCGGTAATATGTGCGACTCATCCACGCCATTGGAATCCGTCAGATGCAGATGTGCCATCTCAGGGCCCAGCTTCCGATAGTATTCCACAGGATCCTGGCCCTGCACGAAAGGAACAACCACATCACACATGGCTTTTATCCCGGGAAGACTCTCCTCAAAAAGACTGCTGTAGGATTCTAAAGTCGTATATCCATCCGATTCCATCGGGGTAAGGTTCTCCAGCAGTAATGTATGTCCTATCCTTTGCGCTTCCTCCGACAGAAGCTGCATAGTTAGCATAAGACGTCTTTTCCTGCAATCCGAAGAAAGACCTCCGCTATGACCGATTGAAAACAACATGGCTTCTGCACCTAAAAGGGCAGAAGCCTGAATTGCTGTTTTTAAGTATCGGATACTGTCTTCCCACTGTTCCTGATCTCCCATCATATAATTAAAAGGGTAGGCATTATGTTCCGGTGTATATACACGAACCGGAATGCGGTACTTCTCCGAAAGGCGCCGGATTCCCTCCGCTGCGCCCCTGACCAGATCCGGGGCATAAGCATGAGGTCGTCCGCCCCAGATTTCTATATAATCATATCCAAATGATGCCGCATCTGCAAATGCCTGCTCCAGATTTCTTCTCTGATACCCGCAGGTAAACAATCCGAATTCCATAATATATCTCACTAATAATCCATCTGTCGATAATAACGTCTCACACTCATATCATGTCCCGTCTGATCCACCAGATGTGCATCTATACGGTTGGTCACCGCATGCATCACAAGATGACAGACTCTGCCACGGTATTCCTCTGATATTCCCCTTAACGGGTAGTCTTTGGTATCTATGATCGTGTAATTATCACAGATACGGGGCAGAAATCTTGCCACACGTTCCCCCAGGGGGCGCTGCCTGTCCTCACCGACAAACACAGTTACCGGGGTATCCTTCTCTACGATTTCAAGCATACCATGGAAGAATTCTGCAGAATGAATTGATTTGGTTCTGAGCCAGTGCATTTCCTCCCAGTAACACATAGCATAAGAGTAGGTTGCTCCATAGAGCGTTCCTCCCCCTATGAAATAATGTATCGCATCCCCTTTATGCTTATTGACGAACTCACAGGAAAAATGATCTGCTGCCTTTTCTGTTTCTGCAAGTGCTTCCGGAAGGTACCGGTCGAATTGGGCATACATTTCTTCATAGACATGCATCTCACCTGCAAGATACATAAATCGGTCTGCTGTTATAAAGAACTTCATCTGCTCATTGGATTTATAGGTAATGCAATGATCTACCAAACCGGCAAGTTCTGCATCCGCCTTATCGATAAAACCGATGACTTCCGCACCTTTGCTCTGAACAAGTTTTACCGCCTCCACGATTTCTTCGGTAGTCCCTGTAACAGAGGAGATAACAACGCATGTACCGGTGCCGATTCTTGGGTCGCCGGTGGTGTTGTATTCTGCTGCGTTCAAGGCAAATACTTCCATATCCGTATGTTCTTTCATATAGCAAATCACCTGCAGACAGCTTGCCCAGGTGCCGCCGATTCCCATGAAGCACAGGTTTCTTAACCCCTTTTCCCAGATACTGTCCACCAGAGGTTCGATCTGTGTGCGCAGTGCCAAAGCACCACGCACACTATCGATCTTTTCTTGCTCATTGAAATTGATCACGTGAATTCCCCCTGATTACTCTCCGGTATCGACTTTTAATTTCTGATAGTATTTATCATAAATCTTTATAGCGTCGCCCACGTCTTCCTGGAAGAAAATGTTTTCCTTATAATCGAAGTCAAATGCCGGACCGTTTCTGTATTCTTCGGAAGCAGCAGCTACCGCTGCATCGTTCGGGCAGGAATATGGGTTCTCAACCAGGTTCTTGGCCATAACTTCGGGATCAGTGATATAGTTGAGGAACTGGTAGGCTGCATCCATGTGTTTTGCTCCCTTAGGAATGACATAGAGGTCAAATCCCAACTGTACAGGATCCTTTGTAAAAGGAGCTACCGTAAGAGTATTATTGTCTCCCATGGCAGCCATGGCTTCTGCTGTATTGCCATCATAGGTCAGCATGGCGGAGATGGTTCCATTAACGATATTTGTCTCAGTAGAACCGTAGGCTACCACATTGTCATTGTACTTCTTCAGCCATTCGTAGGCTTCCGCTATCTCCGACTCCTTTCTGGAGTTCGGGTCATACCCCAACGCAATCAGGGCGATGGGGAACAGATTCCTGGCACCGTCAACTGAGCCGAGCTGTCCTTTCATCTCAGGCTTAATCAGATCGTTGTAGCAGGTAATCTCGATAGGACATCTTTCCGTATCATATACCACATAGATGTAATTCATCAGGTACGGCACACAATATTTCTGATTCTGTTCCGTCCAGTAAGCTTTATTGATGTTTTCAGAATTCGGTATCTGGGATAAATCCAATTCTTCCAGATAGCCCCCATTGATCAAAGATTCCATGTAAGCATCACAGGTCATAATCAGATCATATTCATCACCGGCACCTGCGGTAAGCTTATTCACG
>CADBOX010000299.1 GCA_902796415.1 uncultured Lachnospiraceae bacterium | reverse complement strand
CATGTTTAATGTATCTTCCATTCTTTTAATCCTTTTTTTCAATATCTACTGATCAGGTCTGCGGATGAGGACCATGGTGATCCCCGCCTTCCTGCAGGCCTCCACCTTCACATCCACCCCTCCGGTCTTCCCACTGTCCTTGGAAACCATGACAGCAGCACCGGTCAGACGGATCAGGTTCAGGTTGTCCTCCACCGTATAAGGTGGCATCTGTCCGAATACATGATCCTCCGGATACCCGGCTTTTCTGCATCCTTCATAGGAGGTTTCGTTGTCAAGAACCCGTACGTACACCCGGTTCCCCGCATCCCTTACCCCGGTCTCATAGGCTCCGCAGGTATTGACGCCCGTGGTCAGAAGGATGTTCCCCTCCAGCCGGTTCAGGACATCTATGGCCTCTTCTGTGTCCGCAACGGAGATGATTCCCTCGTAGTCATAGGATAGCTGGTTTCTTTCGTAACGCAGATATTCAATCCCCAGAAGAGCAGTCGCCTCTTTCACCGTCCTGGTTACGATTCTGGCAAATGGATGGGAGGCATCGATGACCTTGTCACAGGGGTTCTCCCGAAAGAGCTCCAGGAAACCATCCAGATCCAGACGTCCGATGTGGACATCGATCTGGTACTCTTCGAGCATCTGAGCTCCGAGGTCCGTGGCCACACAGGCCAGTACCTGATGTCCTTCTTTTAATTGTTCCTTGATCACTTCCCTCGATTCCGAGGTTCCTGCAATCACAATCGTATCATATCTCATTTTTTATAAATTATATTACTCTCTTATATGGTGTCTTCTTATATAGGTGTCTCCCTCTCAGATCTGGTCTGCAGACCCGAGGTGTTTCGCGAACAAACGGGCGATAGCATCGAATTCTCCCAGGCCAATCACAAAGGGTTCCACCTGAAATCCGTTTTTGACAAGGATCGATTTCCAGGAATCCTCCTCATCTCCGGCCAGGTCTTCTCTGGCATGAAGTCCTGCCACGATCAGCAGTGGCATCAGTACGACTTTCTCCACATGAGTTCTTTTCAGGCGCCGAAGTATATAATCCAGCTTCGGGAATCCTTCCACGGTTGCTATGAAAGTGTTATTATAGCCCATGTCCCGCAACATGTCCTCAAACATAAAGTATGTACTGTTGGCAGAATGCTCCGAACCGTGACCCATCAGCACCAGGGCATCATTTTCTTCCAGGCGGTCTTTGACCTGATCCATGACAGCCTGGCAGACACTCTCATAGTCACTCTCATCACTGAGCAAAGGTTTACCGATCCGGATCACAGGGATCTTATCCTTATAGTTCATCAATATCGCTGACAGTTTATCATATTCGATTCCCCCGATGATGTGGGTGGGCTGACAGATTACTTCCTCATAGCCTTCCGCCACCAGATGTTCCATCACATCCTCAGGGTTCATGATTGTGATATCCTGGGTTCTCTTCAGCTTACGGATGATCATACCGGAAGTGAATGCCCGGTAAAAATCATAATCAGGATATGCTTTCTTACAGGTTTCTTCTATATTTACAATGGCACCTATGGCACCTTCATAAGTGGTGCCGAAACTAACAACAACCAAAGCTTTTTTCATTTGTTTCACGAAACGGTTCCTCCTATAAATCCGGTGAAAAGCATCACCGGATTGTTTGTATCCACGATATGGTATCCGCCGATCTTGCGGCTTCTGCCGACTGTGGCCTGAATCATATCATAATCCGGATCATATTTGCCCATGATCTCACTGGTCTCTGCGATGGTTTCTATGGTCACCGCGGACACCGTCACCTGCACCGGTTTATCAAAACCGGCGATAACTTCCATAATCCTGGCCAAGCGGCCCCCGCTCCCTCCGATAAATACCTTGTCGGGAACCGGCAGTTTTCTGACTGTCTCTGCAGCATCCCCACTCCAGATACTCAGATTATCCACGGAGAATTTCTCCTTGTTTTTTTGAATCAGGGAAAGGGCAAGCTCATTTCTTTCCACAGCATGAACCTGGCCGAAAGGCACCTGTCTGGCGCACTCTATGGAAATGGATCCGGTACCTGCGCCGACATCCCATACGATATCGTCCGGATGAAGCCTCATCTTATGCAGGATAAGAACCCGGATTTCTTCCTTGGTCATAGGTGTTTTATCCCGCTCAAAATCCTCATCTCTGAGAAAGCACGGCCTCATGATCTTTCTGGGGGCAGGATTTTTTATCATGGCCACACACAGAGAGGGATATTCATGTTTTACCATCTCCCCGGGGCTGCCGGATAAAAGTACCTGATCCTCATAAGAAAGATTAGAACCGGCAAAAACCGTCACGTCATCGAGATGGTAATCCAACATAATCTGTGAGAGCCAGGCCGGTCCCTGATCTTTGCTGCACAGGAAGAAAACCTTGGAATTCTCTGTGACATTTAATGCGATAGAACCCCTGCTGCGGTTTCTTCCATGGACGCTCAGAAGCAAAGCGTCCTCCATGGTCTCCCCAAAGGCCGCTCCCAACATCTGAAGGGACCCGATTCCCGGAATGACTTCAATCTCCCAGTCCACGCTGACAGGATCATTCAATATGGTTTTATATAAACTGTACATCAGCGGATCTCCACTGACAGTCAGCACTACATCCTTCTCCTCATTTAACCTCTGATCAATCAGAGCAATCGTATCTTTAATCTTGCCCATCGCTTCAAAACAGGTAGTCTCACTGGGACAATACTCCTGCAGCATGGGAAGAAGCCTTCTGGCAGCAATGACGGTATGGGCTTTCTTCATCTTCTCTTTGGCAATCGGCATAAAATATCCGGGACTGCCCGGACCGATTCCTACTACAGTCAGCAAACTCATGGATTATCTCCTTATATGGGGTCTGGGGTCTGACCCCCTTTTAACACTTTGGCTAGTACCTGGTGTGCATTTTCGCTTTCGGCGAGTACATTGTTCTTACTATCCAGAAGGATAATACCTACTTCTGCCATCTGGTGGGCTGTCTTCATACAGCAGAGGGAAGCTTTCTGGGCAATGTCCGGCCAGATGGCCTGATAGCCTTCTTCCTCCACCACTTCCATGGCGGATTTTGTGGTGTAACAGTCATAGATTTTTCGGATAATTTCCACCGGTGCGCCATGCAGAGCCACATGGGTACAGATGGTTTCTATCCTGCCATCCGCCACATGACTGTGGGTGTTCATGGTTCCGGAAGCCACCTTGACCAGTTTCCCCACAAATCCACCGATCAGTATGCTGGTAAATCCAAGCTCAACTGCTTCCTCAATCATATACCCGATATAATTGCTCACCTGAAGAATACATTTGAATTCTCCGTAGAGTTCCTTTAATGCATTCTCCCCTGTGGTTCCCAGGACAAAGAGAATCTCATGGAAACCTTGTTTTGCATACATCTGAAGTTCTGCCAGCAAAGAGTCTTTCATGGCTTCCTCGCTCATGGGCCGGACGATGCCGGTGGTTCCCAGGACAGACAGTCCCCCCACAATCCCCAGTCTGGGATTGAAGGTCTTTTGAGCTATGGCCTCTCCGCCAGGAATACGGACAGTCACGACAGCCGCTTTCTCCCCGATGATTTTCCGCAGGGCTTTCTCCGCCATCTGCCTGGGGACAGGGTTTATGGCCCAGTCACCAGGAGGAATCTTCAGGCCTTCCTGTGTGACCATACCGATTCCTTCTCCTCCGACGAAACGGATCGGGCCATCTTCCTTAAGTATCTCGACGGATGTGATGATCTCACTGCCATGGGTGACATCAGGATCATCCCCGGCATCTTTGATGATGCCGCAGGCACCATCCCCCTCCGGGATTACTTCCAGATATAATGTTTTTCCGATGGGTGTCTCCACCTCAATGACATCCGGACAACGGCCGGTCATCTGCCATATGGCAGATGCCGCTGCACCTCCGGTCATACAGGAGCCGGTGGATACTCCCTCTCTCAGTTTTTTCATAATGAATTACTTCTCTTCGTGAATTTACGTCTTTCACATCTGATACAGCATAGCATTGCAGATGGTAGCTGCGATGTTACTTCCGCCTTTTCTTCCCTTTGGAACGATAAAAGGAACCCCTGCTTCCATAATCAGTTCTTTAGATTCCACTACATTTACAAATCCCACGGGTGCTCCGATGATCAGGGCCGGTTTCACCTGGCCGTCACGGATCATTTCATACAGGCGGATCAAGGCTGTGGGGGCATTACCGATGGCAAAGATTACTTCTCCATCCAGAGCAGCACCACGTTCCATACAGATGGCAGCACGGGTCACTCCTCTTTCCCTGGCCTCGGCAGCTACATCTTCATCGGCCATGAAGCAGTAAGCTTCCCCGCCGAATTCCGACAGTTTTCTCTTGTTGATTCCCGACCATGCCATGCGGGTATCCGTCACAATATGGGCCCCTCTCCGAATGGCATCCATACCGATCCTGGCCGCATCCTCGGAAAAGCAGAGATTATCGGCATAGTCAAAATCGGCAGAAGTATGAATACAGCGTTTCACGATAGAAAACTCCGGCTCGGGCCAGGTGCGCCCATTCAGCTCACTGGTGATGATCTCCATACTTCTTTTCTCTATATCCGCAGGTTTTACGATCTCTATATTATCTAACAAATCAGGTCTCCTTTCTTAATCCAGTTCCTCGTAGGTACCGAAATTCGTCTGTTCGAAGCTGGGCAGTTCCCAGTATGCCTTAAAAGCATAATCTGCGATGGTAAATCCCATCACAGCGCCGGTTCCTTCTCCCAGACACATGTTAGCCAGGATATAAGGCTGTTTGCCCATGGCATCCAGTACCAGATGTCCTGCAGGCTCATTGGAACAATGAGACGGGAAGACATAGGGGGAGCACTG
>CADBOX010000298.1 GCA_902796415.1 uncultured Lachnospiraceae bacterium | reverse complement strand
TGAGTTTTTCTTTATGCCGGAAAACGGTGACAGATATTTCAATTTTGAGATCAATCCCAACGGATGCCTGTACATCGGTTTTGGATACAATAAGATGGATAACGTGAGCTTGTACAGAGCAGATATGGAAGAAATGTTCCAAATTAAACCAAACAGACTTGACGACGGATGGGAAGTATACTATTCGATTCCATTGGAATTCATAAGAGTTTTTTATCCGGATTATGAATTCACTGGAGCTTTGAAAGCAAACGTCTATAAATGTGGTAATGAAACGCTTCACAAACATTTTCTTGCATGGAACTCTGTGGGCACCGAAAAGCCTGATTTTCATCAGCCGGATTATTTCGGGAAGATGATCTTTCAATAATAGATGCCAGAACAGCAATGCGAAAAGAAACTATGAAAGGATGAACAAAGGAAGAGCAGCTGGGTGAACAACAACTTTGTAAAAATAGTACGAACGGCCTCGCGTAATGCGGGGCCTTGCTGTTTATTCCACATGAAGATTTTTGTATAATAGATACAAAGAACCAGAAGATGTTTAATTACTGTTCCGGTACTTCCGATCGCAGGGAAAGGAGACGCTATGAAGATCAAATATATGTCCTGTCCACGGTGCGGAGCCGCGCTCCAGGGAGCATCCATGAACAACATCAATTATTGCAGCTTCTGCGGCGCTCCTCTTTTCGTTGATGACGGAGTAAAACGGACAGAAAAGACAACGATCATTCGTGATGAAGCAAGAATCCGGGAAGCGGAGAATGCTTCCAGGAGACTGGATCTGGAAATGGAACGGTTGAATCGCAGGGAACAGAGGGCCCTGGAAAGAAGCCACCGTGCGGGTCGTGCAGCGATCTTTATTCTTGGCAGCACACTGAAGACTGTCATCTGCATCATCGGGATCCTGTTTATCGCCCTTTTTGGCCTGATCTATCTGATCTCGCCGATCGACATCCTTTCCGGGATCATCTTAGACGATTTCGGTATCATAGCGCTGTGCTGGTATCTCTGCTCCAGTATCAGTGATTGTATGCACAGGTATTAGCAGATCCCGGAATCCGTGGGAAGGAATACAGCCATGATTAAAAAGCTTATAAACGGGTTAAAAAGCATCAGATATCACAAGGAAGATGAAGCAGCCGTTCCCGGTCCGGAATACGAGTTTTGTACGAGGTGCGACGCAAATCTGACCATGCAGAAGGGATACAGGAACGATCTTCCGTATTGGATCTGTAAAGGATGCGGTGAGATGCTTATCAATCCGGCTGTTGAGGCGGATGATAACATAGCCTGGTTCTGCGATCAGTGCGAATCCATGCTCAATATCCAGGAAGGCTTTAATGATCAGTGTGGAGAATGGCAATGCAGCGTATGCGGGTTCATCAACAAAATCAATAAGAGCAATCTGTACCTCTCCGAGGAGGAGTATCAGGCTTCCCTGAGGGATCCTTACAGAGGCCTGGCCGATGAAGACGCCCTAGCCCTAAATCTATATCAGGATATAGAGCATGTTGACGGCAAATCTGATATTATTCTTGTTGAAGACAGTGAGACCGGCAGGTATCATATCAAAAAGCTGCTGACGACTTATAATAAGAGCGTTTATGAATACCTGGCGGAACATCCGATCGCACATATGCCGAAAATAGAAGCTATGTACGAGAGCAGTAACTGCCTGATCGTGATCGAGGAGTATATTGCGGGAAAAACGGTCGAGGAACTTTTGGAGGATGGTCATTTTCCGGAAGAAGAGGCGGTCCGGATCGTAAGAAGCGTCTGCGGCATTTTGAAGGAGCTTCATAATCTTCCGACGCCTATCATTCACCGGGATATCAAGCCGTCAAATATCATTATTACCCCGGAAGGAGATGTGTTCCTGCTGGATATAAATGTGGCAAAATGGTATGATCCGGAAAAAACGGATGATACCAGATATATGGGGACACAAGGGTTTGCGGCGCCGGAGCAGGTTGGATACGGATTTCATGCATCATCGACAAAGGCGGACATTTACGCAGTAGGGATACTTCTCAATGTGATGCTGACAGGGAAATATCCGAAAGAACAAAAAGCTTCCGGCAGGTTGTGGCAGCTGATCGAAAGATGCATCAGCCTGGATCCGGAGGAACGGTATACCGCGGAGGAACTGATCTCGAAACTGGAAGAACCCGGAGGTGGATGAATTATGCAGAAGAAGCCAACTGATGAACTGGATGCCCTGCTTAAAGATATTAAGCCGGATCAGCTGGAGCAGTATTACAGGGAAAACAGACCATACCTGGCTGATGATAAAAAGGAATTCTATTATTACATGAGGGAAATTCTGGATAAAAGGAGTTTTAAACTCAAGGATATATATTCCTTTGCCGGCGTTTCGGAATCCTATGGCGGTCAGGTCATGAGAATGGAGAAGCATACCGCTGACCGGGACCTGATCCTTCGGTTCTGCATCGCTGGCCACTTCAACTGGGATGAGACAAACAGGGCTTTAAAGCTGTACGGTTTCAGCGAACTGTATTCGAAGGATCCGCGGGACGCCTGTATCATAGTCGCGATCAATAACCGGATCTTTGACCTGGGAGAGCTAGACAAAAGGCTTTCCGGGTATGGGCTTAAGACGATCACTCCGGAAGAACAGTGATAATAGTAATCAGAAATTGTATGTGAGGTGAATCTGTTATGTTAGAGATTGGAACTAAAGCCCCGGCATTTTCCCTGCCTGATCAGAATGGAGAAATGAGGAGCCTGTGTAAAATGATCCTGCAGATAGAGGATGTTTTTGATCTGGACCAGAGGGGATCATGAAATTTTTTCAAAAGGGGTATTGACAGGTCTTTGCAGATATGATATTGTAAGAATCGAAGGAAGTGCCTGTCCTTCTATTTGTTGTACGCAAATAGA
>CADBOX010000297.1 GCA_902796415.1 uncultured Lachnospiraceae bacterium | reverse complement strand
AATAGCTGCATTTCCAAATGTTCCCTCTCTCCCATATACAATATCCCCTGTCTCAGGTCGCAGCCTTACTATTCTCTCTTCGTACTCTTCATCGGAAACATACTTCATCGTATCCCATGTTATATATCCCTTTTTTATCTCTGAAGTCCTAATGGCAGGATTCTTCAATTCTCCTTCATATTTCGGAGTAGTATGGGGGCAGTCTACAATCTCTGCGCACAATTCCTCAACTGTCTTAATTGGCGAGTGTCCATCTCCAAACATCTCGACAAATCGGGCTTTGATGAGCTCGTCAAGTTTCTGGAGTTCCAATTGACGATCCTCGATTACAGCGCTCACCTTATCCAATATTTGAACGATTTCCTTTTGATCCGAAATACTGTGTATCCTAACTTTTATCTTCGAGAGAGTAGCTTTGTTAAGCGTTTTTCCCATCACAGCCTTATTTGTTCCAGCATCCCAGTCTCTACCTGAAAACATATAATATATATAGTCTGGCATAAGATCCACGACATGTTTATCACGGAAAGACATGATTGCCTCATTGGAATACATAGGCTCAGGTACTATAGCTGTTTTCCCAATTGACAGCTTGAAACTCATTACCACTGTACCTGTTGGAATGATACTGATCCCACTCTCTTCAACTGCTTTATCTGAAAGATATTCCTTTGTATCTTCGATGTATTTCCCGCACCGTGAAAGATCCCCTATAGAAATCCATTTATGATCTTCTGAATTCCAATATTCAGGATTGTTTCGCGAAGGCGTTTTTCCCATCTGAAGATCGAAAATATCCTCTAATATATATTCCATAATCATCCCCACAAATATCAATTTATCTACTTCACTTCGAAATGATCGTCATTTCCCCAACAATTTCCTAAGCTCCGCCAACTCAAGCTGTATCTGTGCTTCCAGGTCTTCTATATGCTGAAGGATCACCTCTGTGGGCTCATACTCGACCGGTACATACTCCGTCTTCTTATACTTGTTTATGCTCAGGTCATAGTCATTTTCCCTGATTTCTTCTACCGGCACCATGAAGCTCTGTTCGGTGCGCTCCCGCTCCTCTTCTGCTTCAAGGTTCTGGAAACGTGAAACAATATCCGGTATATCATTCTCTTTCACTTCGGATCGTTTGTCGTCGAGACTGAAGCCGTCTGCCTTCATATCGTAGAACCAGACCTTATCCGTACCTCCGGCTCCTGTCTTCGTGAAGACCAGAACCGCCGTACTGACGCCGGCATAAGGCTTGAATACACCGGAAGGCATGGAAATGACAGCCTGGAGCTGGTTCCCGTCCACAATCTCCTTCCGGATCGCTTTATGTGCTTTGCTGCTTCCGAAAAGGACGCCGTCCGGCACGATGCAGGCGCAACGGCCGCCGATTTTCAGCATCCGAAGGAAAAGCGCCAGGAAAAGGAGCTCCGTTTTTTTCGTATTTGTCACAGCCTTAAGATTATCGTTGATGCTGTCAGCGTCAATTGAACCCTTAAACGGCGGGTTCGTGAGGCATACCGTATATTTGGAACTGATGCTGTTTTGCTTTGAAACGCTGTCCATATAATCGATTTCCGGGTTGCTTATGGAATGCAGCATCAGGTTCATTGCGGAGATTCGCAGCATAGTGGTATCCGTATCGAAACCGGTAAAAGTGGTAGAAGAGAAAGCCTCCCACTGCTCCGGTGTCATGCTGTCCTCGTAGTGCTCCCGGATAAATTCTGCCGCGGAAACAAGGAATCCAGCGGTACCGCAGGCCGGATCCAGGATCTCATCGTCAGGCGTTGGCCGGATCAGTTCCACCATCATCTGCCGGATATGCTTCGGGGTACGGAACTGTCCGTTCTGGCCAGCTGTGGAAAGCTTTCCCAGCATGTATTCGTACAGGTCTCCCTGCATATCCAGGTCGGAGATGTCATTCGTATAAAGGTCGTCCAGGCCGGTAATGATCTTCTGTAAAAGCTGTGGGGTAGGGATCAGGAACATGGCACTTTCCATGTATCTGGCAAAAGCAGTATTGTTGCTGTCAGCGCCATCATTTTCACCTGATAAAGGAATCAGAATACCGTTTTCATCAAAGTCCGGCAGTCTTCCGTTCTTCATGTTTTTGATCGCCGGAAATAACCGCTGGTATATGATGGTAAAGATCTCCCTCGGATCCCGGTTTTTCAGCCTGCTCCATCTCATGGACTGGCCGGAGGGAGTATCCGGAAAGATCCTTTCTGTCCTGTTGCCGGTCATGTTCTCAAATTCATCGTTCTCCAGTTCCTT
>CADBOX010000296.1 GCA_902796415.1 uncultured Lachnospiraceae bacterium | reverse complement strand
CGTAAGAGTAAACGACGGAGACCTGGCTGCCGTATCCTGCAAGACAGCTGATGACATCCCGAAGGGTAAGATCTTCGACATCCTTGCCGAGATCAAGCCTCTGGTTGTGGATGCTCCTGTTAAGATCGGTGATGTGCTCATCCATGATGTAGCCGGAACCGGTGTGGACATCGTAGCCACAAAGAATATCACCAAAGTTTCCTGATTTATTCTTATACCATACATATTTCAATATGGAGAGGACCATTTCCCGGGTCTGCATCCGGGGATGGTCCTTTTCCCGAGGAGCAGTTATGACCAAGGAAAACAGACAAAAATGTAAAGAGATTATCCTGGAGGCGGGAAGAAGACTGCTGTCCATGCATGAATTAAATATCGAGCAGAAGACAGATTTCAATAATCTTGTCACCTCCTGTGACAAAGATACCCAGGAATTCCTCACGAGAGAACTGGCGCAGATCGATCCGGAAGCCACATTTTTATGCGAGGAAAACCATCTTCATGATGCATCGGGGAAGCATATGTTTATCATAGACCCCATAGACGGAACTTCCAATTTTATTCATGATTTCCGGATCAGTGGCATCTCAGTAGCTTACGCAGATCAGGAAAAAGTATTGTGGGGAATGGTTTATAATCCATATATGAAAGAATTCTTTGAGGCAGCTCTGGGAGAAGGAGCTTATCTGAATGGAAAGAGGATACATGTTCGCAATCAGCCCCTTGAGAAATGCCTGGTGAATTTCGGAACCTCACCTTATTATGAGGAATGGCAAAATGAGACCTTTGAGTTCGCCCGCTTTATGAAGGACCATTGCATCGACCTTCGCAGGACGGGTTCCGCTGCCCTTGATTACTGCTATACAGCCTGCGGACGTTGTGGACTTTTCTATGAGAGAGAACAGCAGGCCTGGGATTTTGCTGCCGGGATGTGTATAGTAAAGGAGGCGGGAGGCATCACTGTCAACTATGAGGGAAAGGCGCCTGATCACAGAAAGAAAACCGGGGCCGTGGTAGGTCCGGCAGAAAATGTGGAAGCCTTCTTCCGGCTCTTTGAGGAGTTTAAAAAACAACAGGCGGCAGGCCATTATAAATTTATGATATAGTTACGGGATTGCTCCGATACAGATAGTTGTATCCGGGCAATCTTTTTTAGTTTTTTTTATCCACATCATCCACCATCCCTTCCACGGTCTTAAGCCATTCCCGACGTCCCCATAAAAAGAATGCACAATCCATGAAAATCCTTCCACACTGATATGTGAAAACAGAGCCCCCTGTATCTTGTATTCATTCCTGGGTATTTTTCAGGAAAAACCACAATATATTCTGATTTCCAAATTTATCCACCGATTTATCCACATTGTCCACAAGGGACATGAAAGCCGAATATACCATCTTTTCCACCGGTCGGTGTGGACAAGAAAAGTCTGTTTTTTTGGATTCTCTTGTGCTATGATTACTACGTTAAAAAGATATCAGATGGGATAAAACCATTCCGATATAAACGGTGAGGGGTTAGATATTATGGACAGATTATTATTAAAACAGAATATACAATCCAATCTTACCATCATTCCCAATGAATTTATCGATACCTATATGCTAAAGGCAGACGGTGAGTTCGTGAAGATCTATCTTCTGCTTGTCCGGCTGCTGAATCAGGGGGCCTACACCGGCCCGGATCAGCTGGCGGATCTTCTGGAGCTGACCTTAAAAGATGTGCAGAGAGCCTTGAATTACTGGAAGAATCAGGGACTTCTCTTACAGGGGGAAGATGAGAATATTTCAGGGAATCCTTCTGCTGTGGAGACCCGGCAGATGCAAGATAAAGCGCCGGAACTCACCACTCTGGCCCACGTGCGCCAGACACCGGCCAAGCAGAAGCGGAATCCATCCGAGATGGCTGCCTCCATCCAGGGGACGGACCTGGAGCAGACCCTGTATATGACGGAAACCTATATCGGTCATCCCCTTTCTCAGAATGAGATTGCCAGTATCTATTATATAGACCAGGATCTCCATTTTGATACGGACCTGCTGCAGTATCTCATAGAGTACTGTGTCACAAAAGGGAAGGCCAATATACGTTACATTGAAAGTGTGGCAATCAACTGGTATCAGAATGAGATCGACACGGTGAAAAAAGCCAGGGAATACTCCGCCGCCTACACGAAAAATGTATTCCCGGTGATGAAGGCATTTGGCATCAGCGGCAGGAACCCGGCACCATCTGAGCTGGAATTCATCCGTAGCTGGAATGATATGGGATTTGATACGGACATATTGCTGGAGGCATGTAACCGCACTATGCTGCAGACTCATCAGGCCAGTTTTCCATATGCCAACCGCATCCTGGAGTCATGGAAGCAGGCCGGAGTCCATACTTTGGAGGATGTCAAAATAATAGATAAAAACCATCAGTTAAAGAAACCGGCTGCAGGCTCTTATGAGACGAGAGGCAGAAAAGCGGTCGGAAACGCTTTCCATAATTTCGAACAACGTAGCTATGATTATGATGATCTGGAGGCACGTCTTTTGGACCTGAAACGTTCCGGAGAATAATGACCATGAGAAGGAGGGGTCCTCTTTGACTTTAACAGCCACACAATACCGGGAAATCATGAATGACTATGACCGGATCCGGCAGGCGAACTACCAGCTGGAGCTGGAACGACGGGACCGGATATATGCCCAGATTCCCAGAATCAGGGAGATTGATGAGGCGATGGCTTCGGAATCCATGCAAGCTGCAAAGAAGATGCTCTTTACACCGGACAAGGATCAAAGGGAGCACCTTCATGATAAAATCGAGACATTGATCCGGGAGAAAAAAGACCTGCTGGTAAGCAATCATTATCCCCAGGATTATCTGGAACCTATATGGGAGTGCCCTTACTGCCAGGACACAGGCTATGTTGGGGATAAGAAGTGTCTGTGCTTCGAGAGAAGGATCTCTGAGCTGCTCAGTCAGCAGTCCAATCTTACCGCAGAGATCGATGAACAGAATTTTTCACATTTTAAGATGGAGTATTATTCCACCAAGGTTCCATCCGGGGAGAAACGGTCTCCCAGGGACAACATGAAGGAGATTCTGGACAAAGTTTTTGACTTTATCCGAAATTTCAAAGAGAAACCGGGACGTAATCTCCTGATTCACGGGCATTCCGGTGTGGGGAAGACCTTTCTTTCCACCTGCATCGCCGCTGAGCTTATCAAAGCCGGCATAAGTGTGACTTATCTGACCTCCTATCAGCTTTTCGAACAGTTGGCGGACCGTACCTTCGGCAGAGGAGAGAGTGAGGAGGATATCCTGGCGAAAATCCGCCAGACAGATCTCCTGATTATCGATGATCTGGGAACGGAGATGAACAATTCCTTTGTCAACGCCCAGCTTTTCCAATGTATCAACGAAAGAATCCTCCGAAAAAAGTCCACTATCATCAATACCAACTATTCTTTAAAGGAAATAAGTCATACTTATTCTGAGAGAATTTCTTCCAGGCTGATACAATTTTATACTATACTCAACATTTATGGAGAAGATATTCGCATAAAAAAGGCATTATCTTATATTGACGCAAGAAATAACTAATGATATTGTAAAAATATAGTAGTTAGAAATGTCTTACCATATATCTCGGGAAGGAGAGGAATGCTTATCATGAATGGAAAAGATATGAAGTTTAATACACTCCCTGTGGGAAAGCTTGCCATCCTGGTTCATCCAAGCTGTGAGACCTTGGGTAACCTGATCGACCAGCATCTGACCAACTGGCGCAAGGCCCGCGAGACCGATGAAAATGAAGCCATGCACTATCAGGATTATGTCAGAGATACCTTTATCATTCCTTCCACCTGTGCCCGTTTCGGTACCGGTGAGGCCAAGGCACTCCTTCATGATTCCGTGCGGGGTGTGGACCTGTATATTCTTGCCGATGTCCTTAATTACAGTCTGGAATATACTGTCAGCGGGCATAGGAATCATATGTCACCGGATGATATCTATGCGGATATCAAGCGTCTGATCGCTGCGGCTTCCGGAAAACCCAACAGCATTACTGTGATTATGCCATTCCTTTATGAGAGCCGGCAGCATAAGAGAAATTCCAGGGAGTCCCTGGACTGTGCATTTGCCCTGCAGGAACTGGCCAACATAGGTGTAGATAACATCCTCACCTTTGACGCGCATGATCCCAGGGTGCAGAATGCCATCCCTCTCAAAGGGTTTGATAATATCATGCCTACCTACCAGTTTATCAAGGCCCTCCTCCACAATGTCCATGATCTTGTTATCGATAACGAACATCTCATGGTAATCAGTCCGGATGAAGGTGCCATCAACCGTGCCATGTATTATGCCACCATGCTGGGTGTGGATATCGGAACTTTCTACAAACGGCGTGACTACTCCCGGGTAGTGGAAGGACGCAATCCTATCGTGGCCCACGAGTTCCTGGGTTCCTCCGTGGAAGGAAAGGATGTTCTGATTATCGACGATATGATCTCCTCCGGTGAGAGTATGTTCGATGTGGCATCGGAATTGAAACGAAGGAAGGCAAACCGTGTCTTCTGCATCACCACTTTTGGAATCTTTACCAAAGGGCTTGATGCATTTGACAAGGCTTATAACGACGGACTCATCTACAGAGTCCTTACCACCAACTGTACCTACCAGAGACCGGACCTTCTCCAGAAAGAATGGTACATCAGTTGTGACGTCTCCAAGTACATCGCGCTTCTGATTGATGCCATGAACCATAATGCCTCCATCTCTGATATCCTGAATCCTCACGACAGGATCAAGAAACGGCTGGAAGAGTACAAAGAATTCCATGACATAGTGGATTAGAAAAGAAACCTTGAATTATTGATAAGTACGGAGTATAATATTCTTGAAATAAAAATAAGTCTTCAGGGCAAGGTGAGATTCCTGACCGGCGGTATATATCTCAGGATATGAGCCCGCGAGCCTTTTTAAGGCATGATCCAGTGAGAGTCTGGAGCCGACGGTAGAGTCCGGATGGAAGAAGCAACATAGACAGATCATTCTCTTCGGGATGATGTCTTTTTCCTGTGTGTCAGGGGGAAGGACCGGGGTATGAATGGTGTTCTTTGGTTTGTATTTATGCCCTAAGATTACGGTCTTAGGGCATTTTCAGCTCCTGAGGAAGAATGACTAAAGGAGGATTAAAATGGGAAAGTATTACATTGCATTTGATGCAGGAACATCCAGCGTGAAGGTCGTACTCTATAATCTGGAGATGGAGTGTCTGGCAGAGTATAACACTCCCACCCGATTCGAATACCCTCATTCCGGATGGGTACAGATGAATGTGGATGATTATTTTGAGGGAGTAAAGAACGGGATCCGGGAATGTGTCGCCATGGCCAGGGAAAAAGGAATCGACCCGTCTGAGATCCGGGCAGTCTCCGGAGACGGCATTATCTGCGGCATCGTGGGCATCGATGAAAATGGAAAGGCTATCACCCCATACATTAACTATCTGGATTCCAGAACCCAGGAAGATGTGGAAAATCTGACGGCAAAAAATTATGATATCTGGGCCAGGGAAACCGGAAATGCCATCCCCAATATCATGTTTCCTGCCATGTTTGCAAGGTGGTTCCTGGCAAATGATCAGGCCTTTGCCGAAAGGGGAAAGAAATTTGTCCACAATTGTCCTTATATCCTGATGAACCTGGCAGGCCTCAAAGCGGAAGATGCCTTTATAGACTGGGGCACCATGTCCGGATGGGGATTGGGATATAATGTATACAAGAAAGAGTGGTCCCAGGAACAGCTGGATATCCTGGGAATTGACCGGAAGTACATGCCCAGGATCATAAAGCCCTGGGATATCGTGGGTGGACTGACCAAAGAGATTGCTGAATACACCGGGCTGCCGGTAGGAACCCCTATCTGTGCCGGAGCCGGAGATACCATGCAGTCCATGATCGGCTGCGGTCTCACCGGGCCAAATATGGCAGCGGATGTGGCAGGAACCTGCGCCATGTTCTGTGTGTCCACCGACGGGATCAAACCGGAACTGTCCACACCGGAATCCGGTCTTATCTTTAACAGCGGAACCATGGAGAATACCTACTTCTACTGGGGATTCATCCGCACCGGTGGTTTGTCTCTGCGCTGGTTCCGGGACAATGTATGTGATAAACTGGATGACGGCGATTATTATGATATCCTTTCAGAACGTGCTGCTTCCGTTCCTCCGGGATCCAAGGGGGTTCTCTTCCTGCCTTATCTTACCGGCGGAACTGCTGACTTTGCCAATGCAAGCGGAGCTTTCCTGAATGTATTTACCGACACTGACCAGGCAGTTATGTGGAGGGCAGTCCTGGAAGCCATCGGATATGACTACATTGGTGTGACTGACATCTACCGCAGTGCCGGCGTTAACCTGGACCGGATTACTGTCACCGAAGGAGGCAGCCGGAGTGATCTCTGGAATCAGATCAAGTCCGATATGCTGGACAGTGAAGTGGTAACTTTAAAAACTGCCGGCGGAGCCATCATGACCAATATCGTGACAGCGGCCTACGCTGCAGGTGATATTGAGAGCATGCAGGACAGCTTCAACACATGGCTGGAAACCAAAAAGCTCTACAAGCCGGATAAGAGGAATACGGAATACTACCGTAAGATCTATGACATCCAGAACAAGCTGATCAAATCGGATCTGAAAGTAGCCTTCGATACTTTGGCTGCCATCAGAGAGATCTAAGAATAACCTGTAACTGAATAAAGATTTATGAATTAAAAAAAGCCGGCATTGCCGGCTTTTTTCTTACATATTTAATAATTCTTCCCCAATCAGGTAGACATCCCCTGCACCCATGGTTATGAGCATATCCTGCCCCTTCAGTCTGCTGAGGAGGAATTTCTCAATCTCATCGAAACTATGGAAATAATGGACATCAGTCCCCTGATCCCGGATCAGGCGGAAAACATCACCGGAAGATACCAGTCCGGTATCCGGCTCTCTGGCTGCGTAGATATCTGCCAGAACCACATGGTCTGCCTGGGATAATACTCTGGCAAAATCATCAAGAAATTCCTTGGTTCTGGTGTAGGTATGGGGTTGGAAAACCACCCATAATTCGTCGTGGGGATAATACTTTGCGGATGCCAGGGTGGCCTCGATCTCTGTGGGGTGGTGGGCGTAATCATCGATTACGGTGATCTCTCCCAAGGAACCCTTGTATTCGAAACGACGCTTTGTTCCTCCAAAAGAGAGAAGTCCATGACGAATATCCTCCATGGACAGGCCGATGGCCTTTGCACAGGCGATGGCTGAAAGAGAGTTTACGACATTATGGATTCCTTTTACCTGAAGCTGGATCCTGCCTTCATCTTCTCCCCGGTGGAAGAGGGTATAGGAAGCATTTCCTTCCTGGTCATAACGGATGTCCTCGGCATAATAGTCGTTCGTATCTTTCAGGCCAAAGCTGACAGATTCCTGGGGAAGACCCTCCAGAAGCTCCGCCGCAAAATCCATATCCCCGTTGATGATGATCAGTCCATCCTTCGCAGTCTGGGATGCAAACTGGTGGAAAGAGTGCTTGATATCATCCAGACTGGTAAAGAAGTCCATGTGGTCTTTCTCCACATTAAGGATTATCGAATAACGAGGATAGAATTCCAGAAAACTGTTGGTATATTCACAGGCTTCCGCCAGGAAGAGATCAGAATTCCCAACCTGGATGTTGCCGTGGATCCGGTCCAGCATTCCTCCCACACTGATGGTAGGATCCGTGGCTGCTTCCAGCAGGATATGAGCGATCATGGAGGTGGTAGTTGTCTTGCCATGAGTTCCTGATACTGCGATGGAACGGCTGTAGTTATCCATGATCTGGCCGAGTAAGACTGCCCGGGACATCATGGGAATCCCCTTTGCCACGGCGGCGGCGTACTCCGGATTGTCGTCATGGATCGCGGCAGTATAGACAACCAGGTCGATGTCATCCGTGATATTATCTGCTTTTTGTCCGATGAGAATCTTAGCTCCGATGGAGGTCAGATGATCTGTGATATCGGAGTTTCTCATATCAGAACCGCTGATGGTGAATTGGCGATCTAAAAGGATCTCAGCAAGCCCGCTCATGCTGATACCGCCGATTCCGATAAAATGTATATGGATGGGATGGTCAAACTGAACTTTGTACATAGTTGGTCTCCTCTTTGTCTTTATATAAATCATTCTAAATAGTATACCCCAGGCATCAGGCATATTCAAGACTACATTTTTTAAATGTGTTTTAATTTTTTACACAACTGCGTTTTTTTGGCCTTTTTTCAAAGACAGTATCGAATCTGTTCAAATTTTACATAATTTTCAATTTCTTACACACCAAATATAGAATTTATCATTAAAAATGGATAAAATCTTGAAATATTTTTGAAAGTTTTTGTGCGTAAGTACTTTCAAAATGTGCTTGCGGATGATATAATATTGACTATATGACAAAGGGGTGATTCTTTATGATAAAGAAAGAAATGATAGCTATGTTATTAGCAGGTGGACAGGGAAGCCGCCTCGGCGTTCTCACATCCAGATTAGCCAAACCTGCCGTAGCGTTCGGCGGAAAGTACAAAATCATCGACTTTCCACTCAGCAACTGCATCAATTCCGGCATTGATACCGTAGGTGTTCTTACCCAGTATCGTCCGCTGAGACTGAACCAGCACATCGGTATCGGTATCCCGTGGGATCTGGACAGGAACATCGGTGGTGTAACGGTTCTTCCACCTTATGAGAAGAGTGAAAACACAGACTGGTACACCGGTACAGCCAATGCCATCTATCAGAATCTTGAGTTTATGGAGTACTATCATCCGAAGTATGTTGCCATCCTGGGTGGAGACCATATCTACAAGATGGACTATGAGCTGATGCTCGACTTCCACAAGAAGAACAATGCCAAGATTACTTTGGCTACCTATGAGGTACCATGGGATGAGGCAAGCCGTTTCGGTCTGGTTATCACAGATGAGAATAATCAGGTTCAGGAATTTGAGGAGAAACCTCCGGTTCCAAGAAGCAACAAGGCGTCCATGGGTATCTATATCTTTGATTATGATATACTGAAAGATGCCCTGATTGCCCTGAAGGATCAGCCCGGCTGTGACTTCGGTATGCACATCATTCCTTACTGCCACCAGAGGGGTGATAAGATCATGGCCTATAATTACCAGGGATACTGGAAAGATGTAGGTACCTTATCCTCTTACTGGGAAGCAAATATGGAGCTTATCGATATCATTCCCGAATTCAATCTTTATGAGGAATTCTGGAGAATCTACACCAAGAGCGATGTGCTTCATCCGCAGTATTTTTCCGCGAATTCCAAGGTTTCCGGATGTATTGTCAGTGAGGGAGCTGAGGTGTATGGTGAGATCTACAACTCTGTGATCGGCGCAGACGTCACGGTGGAAGAAGGCGCTGTCGTCAGGAATTCTATTGTGATGCAAGGATCCACAGTCAAGGCAGGAGCGAAAGTTGAAAAATCAATTATCGCAGAGAATGTCGAGATCGGTGAGAATACGGAGCTTGGTCTCTTTGAAGAGGCTCCCAACAAGTACAATGAGAAAGTATACGCCGGCGGCCTTGTCACAGTAGGTGAGGGATCTGTGATTCCTGCAAACGTAAAGATTGGTAAGAACGTTGCGATCGTTGGTATCACAACAGCAGATGATTATCCGGATGGCATCCTTGCCAGCGGCGAATCCATTATCAGACAGTAGGAGGCAGGTGACATAGATGAAGGCAATAGGTATTATTTTAGCAGGCGGTAATAACAAGAGAATCGGTCGGTTATCCGACAAGAGGGCAATCTCGGCACTGCCCATCGCAGGAAGCTATCGTGCGATCGACTTCGCGCTGAGCAATATGACCAACTCCAAGATTTCAAGAGTTGCTGTGCTTCCACAGTTTAATGCCCGTTCATTAAATGAACATCTGAGTTCCAGCAAATGGTGGGATTTCGGCCGGAAACAGGGAGGATTGTATGTCTTTACTCCCACTCAGACCAAGGATAATAATTTCTGGTATCAGGGAACCGCTGATGCCCTGTATCAGAACATTGATTTTATCAAGAAGAGCCATGAGCCATATGTGATCATCGCTGCAGGTGACGGTGTTTATAAACTGGATTATAATGCAGTTCTTCAGAATCATATCGAGAAGAATGCAGACATCACGGTTGTCTACACAAACCTGAAAGAGACAGATGATGATCTGACCAGATTCGGTATCCTCAAACTTGATGAGGATCAGAGGATCGTCGATTTCGAAGAGAAACCTCTGGTGGCTGAAAGCAGCGACGTATCCATCGGTGTCTATGTAATCCGTCGTAGACATCTGATCGAGATTCTTGAGCGTTGTGCCAGAGAGGACCGCTATGATTTCGTAAAAGATGTTCTGGTTCGTTATAAAGGAGTTCGTAAGATCTACGGATACAAACTGGATTCTTACTGGAGAAATATCTCCACCATCGATTCCTACTACAGGACCAATATGGACTTTCTCAAGAAGGATATCAGAGACTACTTCTTCAAAGAGTATCCGGATGTATATTCCAAAGTGGATGATCTTCCTCCGGCAAAATATAATGCAGGGTCGGATATCAAGAACTCCATCATCTCTTCCGGATGTATCATCAATGGAAAGATTGAGAACTCCGTATTGTTCAAGGATGTATATATCGGGAATAATTGTACCATCAAGAATTCCATCATCCTGAACAACGTGTATATCGGGGATGACTCCTACATTGAAAACTGCATCGTAGAGAGCAGGGACACCCTTCGTCCGGGTACCAATTATGTAGGAACCAATGACGAGATCAAGATCGTTGTTGAGAAGAATGTGAGATATATCCTGTAGAGTATCAGAGTATATCGGCATGTAACATGTATGTTTGATAGGCTGTCACATAGATTGTGGCAGCCTATTTGCATATCTTTATCTGCTATGATATACTTAATTATTTGGAGGATTCTCTGTTATGAATACAAATAAGATTTTTGCGGGAGTATTCAGATTCTTCCGCAGATGCAAGATAAAAAAGAATAAGATTACATTGATTGAGAAACTGGATACCGGTGGGACCGGAAGCCTCTTTGCCATCAGGGAAGAGTGCCGGAGAAGAGGGCTGGATTATGATTTTCATGTGATCAGCCATAAGGATTATGAGATAAAACTATCCAATCTTCCGGGGCTTATCCGGCTCTTTACAGTCAAGGTCTATCATCTGGCCACTTCATCCTATGTGTTTTTAAACGATAATTTTATCCCTATGGCTTACATGGATTTTGACCCGTCCGTAATTATCGTACAATTGTGGCACGGGATGGGTTCTTATAAGAAGTTTGCCGGCTCTTCGGAGACGGATCCCCGTATGCTTGAACTGATCCGGGATGTAAACCGGCAGGTGACCTGTATCCTCGCCAGTTCGGAGAAGATCCGGGATAATTATGCCCAGGCATTCTGTGTGCCCAGGGAGAGAGTACAGGCATTGGCCTGCCCCCAGGCAGATTATTATTTTACGGAACACAAGGTGGATTCATGGAGGGAGGAATTATGCCGGCAATACCCGGAGATGCGGGGAAAGAAATGGATTCTATATGCCCCTACTTTCCGGGATGATACGGAGAGGGACTATCATCTACTGGATCATTTTGACTTTCAGAAATTCCAGGATGAACTGGGGGAGGATTATTGTCTCATGGTCCGTCTGCACCCTCAGATCCACCGGGGGCATGTTCCCGATTATGTCATCGATATGACCGGTTATCTCAATATTCGAAAGCTTTTGTGTATGACAGATATCCTTATCACGGATTATTCCTCTGTCACGGTAGAGTATGCCCTGTTGAACCGGCCGATTCTTTTGTATGCTTTTGATCAGGACTGGTATATTCATAAAGACAGGGGATTCTATTTTGATTTTGAACAGACTGCTCCAGGACCTATCTCCCATACCATGAAAGAACTGATCAGGGACATCCGCGACCAGGCATGGGATCTCGGCAAGGTGAGTGCTTTTGCTCATCTGCACAATGACTTTTTTGACAACAGGTCCGCTGCCAGGGTGGTGGATCATTTTCTGGAAACGCAAGGAGAAAAAAAGATGAAGATCATCATAGGCCTTGGTAACCCCACAGACCGTTATAAAGGAACCCGGCATAATATCGGTTATATGGCTTTGGACCGGATCGCCGGGGAATATAATATCAATATCAATCAGCACAGACATAAAGCGTTGACAGGAACCGGTTTTATCGGCAGCCAGAAAGTCCTTCTGGTGAAGCCCCTCACCTACATGAATCTCAGCGGAGAGAGTGTGAGGGATGTGGTGGATTTTTATAAGGCAGAACCGGAAGACATCCTGATCATCTATGATGATATCAGTCTGGATCCCGGTTTTATCCGTATCCGCAAGAAGGGGAGCGCAGGAGGGCATAACGGTATGAAGAGCATCATCCGCCATCTGGGCTCTGATGATTTCCCAAGAATCCGTGTGGGGATCGGCGGGGAGAGGCATCCGGATATGGACCTGGCGGACTATGTTCTGGGACATTTTGATAATGATGAACTTACCGTGGTTGATGAGGCTCTCGATAAAGTATGCAAAGCTGCTGCCCTCATCCTGGAGGATGATATGGGGACGGCCATGAATCTATATAACACCCCAAAAAAGAAGAAAAAGAAAGAACCGAAAGAAAAAAATCAGACAGAGTCGTCAGAACCAGATAAGACAGAGCCGGAAATGACAGAAGGAGCAACTAGTGAGGGCACTGATTGAACCACTTAACCAATACGATGAATACCGCAAGATCAGGGAAGATCTGGAGAACCGGTCTTACCCCATTCAGATCTCAGGATGTACCGATTCCCAGAAGAGCCACCTGATCTATGCCTTGGGCCAGGGGGCGGGATGCCGCCTCATCCTGACATACCGGGAAGAAAAAGCCAGGGAACTCTATGAGAACCTGAGCTTTTTTGATGCGGATACGGTCTTCTACCCTTCCAAGGATATCCTTTTCTACAGCGCGGATATCCACAGCAATCAGGTGGTGGAGAGACGTATGGACATCTTTCGGAGACTGTCCGGAGGTGAACCGTTAACTATCGTGGCCTGTTTTGAAGCTCTTCTGGAGAAACTCATTCCTCTCCAGGCTTTTCAGTCGGAATGCCTGACCATCGACTTTTCATCTGTCATTGAATTAACAGCTCTCCGCCGCAAGTTGGTGGAGATGGGATATGAGAGTTGTGGTATGGTGGAAAAACCGGGTGACTTCTCCACCAGGGGAAGTATCATAGATATCTTCCCTCTGACAGAAGAGGCACCGGTCCGTATCGAGCTGTGGGACGAGGAGGTGGATTCCATCCGTTCCTTCGATGTGGACAGCCAGAGGAGCATCGAAAAACTGGACAGGATAGATATCTATCCGGCCTCGGATATGATACTGACTCAGGGGCGGATCCAGGATGCTGTCCTCAGAATGAGAGAAGATTATAAAGAACGGGAAGTCTATTTTAAGAAGCAGAAGAAAAACAAGGAGAAAGAGCGGTTACGTAAGATGGTCATAGCGGCAACCACCGATTTGAGTTCTTATGGAACTGCTTTGGGCAATGAAGCTTTGTTGTCTTATTTCTATGAAGAGACAGAATCTCTTCTGGATTATCTTCCGTCAGATACCCTGATCTTCATCGACGAACCTGTCCGCAGCCTCAGCCGGGGAAGAGGAAATGAAGAGGAATTCCTCCTCTCCATGGAACAACGTCTGGAGGGAGGATATATTCTGCCGGGACAGGCAGACTTGATTTATCCCACCGCAGATATCCTTGGGAAGCTTCTGGGCAAACCGCTGCTTCTCCTGTCGGAATTATCCACAGACTGTCAGGAGCTGCCTCCGAAGAAGACCCACCTGTTAAACGCAAGATCCATCTTCTCTTACCACAATAATTTTGAACAGCTGGTTAAGGATCTGAAGAATTGGAAGGAACGGAGATATCAGACCATCCTCATGAGCTCATCCAGGACCAGAGCACAGAGACTGGCTCAGGATCTGCGTGATTATGAACTTAACGCCTACTATGCCACGGATTATGAACGCCCCATCCTGGGAGGAGAGATCATGGTAGTTCCGGGGCGGCTTTCCAACGGCTTCGAATATCCGGATATCCGTTTTGCCGTTCTGACGGAGAAGGATATCTTCAAGGAGAAAAAGAAAACACGCACCAGAAAATAT
>CADBOX010000295.1 GCA_902796415.1 uncultured Lachnospiraceae bacterium | reverse complement strand
TAGACCACATTTCCTGCTATGTCACCGGAACCGTATCCTATCTTGTTGTACCATTTTAAATAAGTTTTTTCTTTATTCTGGTTCATTCTGGCCCTCCATTTCTATCTGTTTATTGTCTGCTGTGTCATGTACTGTCTCTGGCTTAATCATAAATCTGAAGTGATATTCATCTGAGCATACTGAATATTCCGGCATAAGATCCGGTCCACAGCTCTTTGATCCGATGCCTGCCAACTGATGATCAATGCACAAAACTGTGCTTCCACAAGGCTCTAGTTCATAATTATGATGCTTAAGCTCCAGTTCCTCCTGGGTGAAAACGGATGCATTAAAGGAAAATGTATGATCGGAATCAGTATCCCCACAGGCGACAGTAAGTCCCGCCTCCCTTCCTGTAACGGATACGTAATCACAATCAAAATGGCTTCCGTTTTCCTGCGGGCGGATATAATCTTCGTGCATGGAAGCAACGGTTCCTTCAAAATAGCCATGATGGCCGGAGTGATGCTTGTCAATATAAGTCTCTCCAGGCCCCATGCCATAATAGCTGACCTGTTTCATATCTTCATTCAGAAACAGACGCAGCCCGATTCTGGGTAAGGTCTCAATCTCCGGATCTTTGACAGCCTTGATATCAAGCAGGATCCGACCATCAGGGAAGACCGTAGTCTTATTGGATATCCTGAGTATAGGCTGGACTGACATGGCGGCTACCGACTGGCTGATACTGACTGTTACCGGAGCACATCTGTCTTCCCTGTCCATTCCCGGCAAATCGATCTGTTTCACCTCATACGCTCTGGTCACGGTATGATCCAGACGTTCCCATTTCCATAGGTCTGCGAGAGGTGCATCATTATCCGTAGGTGCGCGCCACAGATTGAAATCCACAGGCTGGTTGAGTATCTCATTTTCCCCCTGTTTGAACGAGACAAAGAGTCCGGAAAGGGTGTCAAGCTCATAGCTGAAGTCTTCTCCTTCAAATATCAGCAAGTCGCCCTTCTCTCTGACATTCATCGTTGTTTTTGAGTTCAATGGTGCCAGCAGGTTTGCTGCCTTCAGTGTCCTGGGTTCTGTGGTAGGAATTCTAATCTCATCAAAGCCCAGTTCAAGACCGGCAGGAAGACAACACCATTCTTTTTTAAGGAAATAGTTAATGGTAAGGAAACACCTGCCTCGATCCGGCACAGTAAAAATGAGGGGGATTTCCGTTTTACTGTGTGGCATGATAGAGGGAAGTCCGTCAACCAGTGGTTCACCGTCAATTGGCATTCCGTCAAGAGTGAGGGTCCACTCACAGCGGATGATTTCGGCTGGATCTGTGAAGTCCAAGTAATTTTCCAAAGTCAGAACTTGCCGGTCAAGGTCATACATGGCACGAAGTGGACGATGGATATTCTTGTATTCCATAAGGCCGGTATGTGGGGTTCTGTCAGGGTAAACCAGACCGTCGAGACAGAAGTTTCCATCATGCTGTAATTCTCCGTGATCGCCGCCATACCAATATATGGCTTTCCCGTTTTCCACTGTCCCTTTGTAAATAGCGTGATCACACCATTCCCATACAAAACCGCCACACAAGGCCGGATACTTCTCAATCAGGTCGAGATATTCCTTGAAATCACCAGGGCTGTTACCCATGGAATGGCAATATTCAACGAGCAGAAGCGGTTTATCAGGATTGCTGTCCAGATAGTCTGTGATCTCAGAAAATGCCGGGTACATACGGCCGAAAATGTCGATATCCGAAGTGTCAAATTCCTTGTCAGCACTCAGATAAAACGCACTCTCGTAGTGGGTAAGCCGGGTGGGGTCAGTTTCTTTGGTCCAGCGAAGAGACTGTTCGAAAGTACAGCCATACCCGCATTCGTTGCCCATTGACCAGATCAGGATGCAGGGGCGGTTACGGTTTCGAATGACCATGGACCGGATCCTGTCAAGGGTAGGTTCGATGAATTCCGGGTTGTCCGCAATCCTGACATGGGCCTTACACATACGCTCTGCGTAGTCCTCTTCCCGGAAGTACAAGGGTCCGGTACCGTGGCTCTCGTTATCTGCTTCATCGATGACATATAGCCCGATTTCATCACACAATTGGTAGAACCAAGGTGAATTTGGGTAGTGGCTGGCTCTGACGGCGTTGAAATTATTGGCCTTTATCATACTCAGATCTCTGTAAGCCTGATTAATATTACAGACAGCACCCGTCACCGGATCCGATTCATGCCGGTTGACTCCGCGGAAGGTTATGGGAGATCCGTTGAGGGTCAGAATCATATTTCTGACTTCCACTTTCCGAAAACCAACTTTTTCTGTGATGACTTCTCTGCCGGTATCCATGACAAAGGTGTATAGAAGCGGATTCTCAGCACTCCACAGATCAGGATGATCAACGGGGATGGAGATGCTGCCGTCAGATTCCGGAAGGAAAGATTTATCATGGAGTATCTCCACATTATCTGGGGAAGTCAGTGTCATTTTAACCGGAATGGTTGATTTGCTGAATGTAAACCGGATCTTGAGATCTGCATGCTCATAACTTTCTGTAAAATCAGTCTCAATGACATAGTTTTCAATCCGATTGACGGGCCGATTCAAGATATAGACATCCCGGAAGATACCGGAAAACCGGAACTTATCCTGGTCCTCAAGATAGCTCCCATCGCACCATTTCAGAACAAGAACAGCAAGAAGATTGTCTCCCTCCTGAAGGATGTCTGACACATCGAACTCCGTCGTGTGATGAGATATCTGGCTGTACCCGACATAGGTTCCGTTCAGCCAGACAAAAAAGCAGGAATCTACTCCCTCAAAATTCAGAAATGCACAGGGGGCATCCTGATCGCGATGCCACTCAAAATGATGGAGATAAGCACCACATGGATTATCTTGAGGGACATATGGCGGATCGAAGGGGAAAGGATAACGGATATTGGTATACTGCTGGCTATCATAACCACGCATCTGCCAGCAGAATGGAACCTCTTCCTTCTTCCAGCACTCACCGGGTTTGTAATCCTGCAGATAGAATAAATCCGACAGATCATGTACACTTGGGTACCAGGCAAAGTTCCACTCACAACCGCTCAGCATCTGAATGCGGTCAGAGCTCTCTCTCTGCCAGACCAATCCGTCATTACGGGTAGAGGATGGAATGTAATACGCCCTATACGGCATCGAATTCTCGTGCAGGACAGAAAGATGCTCGTAGTACCTTGGTATAATCAAAATGGTCCCTCCTTTCATTCAAGAATCAGTTTTGCCGCTCCATATATGCCTGCAAGATTTCCTAATTCTGCCAGGCGAAATTGAATATCTTTATGCGCATGAAAAGCATATTTCCGGAAATACATTTCTATGACAGAGATTAATATGTCCCCGGCTTTTGACATTCCTCCTCCGATTACAAAAGCCTGCGGAGCAACCACACAGGCAATCCCTGCCAATGTTTTACCGAGAAGCCTCCCCACTTCATTCACAATAGAAAGTGCGGCATCATCACCGGCTTTAGCCTGATCAAATATATCTTTTGAAGAAAGGTTCCTGATTCTTGTTAATTCAGTTTCTTCATAGCCATGTGCCTCAAGCCAGCGTTTTGCCACTCTTACAACTCCTGTTGCTGAAGCATATTGTTCGATACATCCTTTGTTTCCACAACCACAGGGCTCTGTTTCATCATCATTAACGTGTACATGGCCAATTTCTCCTGCCGCCCCATGAAACCCATTAATAATACGTCCGTTTATTATCACTCCTCCCCCAATCCCGGTACCAAGAGTGACCATTATCATATCTGAAAAACCATTTCCTCCACCTTTCCAATATTCACCAAGTGCAGCTATATTGGCATCATTTCCGGCCTTCACCTGAAAACCTGTCAGAGAAGACATGGCTTTTTCTATATTAAATACATCCCAGCCGAGATTAACACATCCTAAAACAGTGCCTTCGTTATCCACAGGACCTGGAACGCCTATCCCGAGTCCTTCTAGTTCATTTCTGCTGATATGATAGAAATTGAGCTTCTTCATAATTGCATCCGTTATATCCGGCAGTATGTTTACCCCATTATTTTCTGTCCGGGTAGGTATCTCCCAATGATCGATTACCTTACCGTTTTTCTCAAAGATACCTGTCTTTACTGTAGTCCCGCCTATATCTACACCAATGGCATATGTTTTCATTATCCTTCTCCATCTTCTGATTATGAAAATTAAGTAATAAAAGTGTCTCTGTTTAATTATAGAATTCAATAAAAAAACTATTGATTTGTTGCTTAGGAACCAGCAGCAGTCAAATCAATAGCTTTTATCCGCACCGCAAACGAGCCCTGATGATATATTTACAGAAATAATATCATTCGGAGTTATTTGCATGTATTTATATTCGGTTTTATAATTTGTAAATTCGATTCGGTTAGAGCCAGCCCTTTAAAGCTGTCACATTATAATTCATAAATTTATTTTTGGCATATTCCTCGTCTGTTTTCCACTTATTTGGGGTGCAGCCGACCACTCTCTTGAAATTACGGATAAATGTCGACACACTTTCAAATCCGACACTATCCGAGACCATTGCCACTGTCAGGTCCGTCTCCCGGAGGAGTGCGCATCCTCTCTGAATACGTACAAAATTGACGTAATCCATCGGTTTCATATTCATGTATTTCTTAAAGATTTTTCTGAAATAGCTCTCGCTCATCCCACAGGAACGTGCTAAATCTATCACATGAATTGGGGATGCATAGTTCTTTTTGATATAGTCAATCGCCGGAAATATATCGACAGTCACAGCTCCTCTTTCCGGGAGATCAGAATTCTGTAATTTCCGTATGATTTCAATAACCAGCATCATCAGAAAATGCATGACCATATCTCTATACATATACTCCTTATTCTGCATCTCGGAAAAAATACTCTTTACCAGAAATGTCATTTTCTGAATATTCATTTCCGGGGTAAGAAGCCTTCCCTCCCTGTCAATCTCATGGGCAATGTTTTCCCTGAGGATCTCGTCGTCCGGGTAGAGTTTTTTCAGGATTTCATATATATCAAAATACATCCACTCCCATCCCGCTCGATTACCAAAAGTATTTGTTGTGTGAAGTTCTTTGGTAGGAATCAAAGAGATACATCCCGGATAGAAAACTACTTCTTTTTCGCCCAGGGTCATCTCACCTTCCCCTTCGTAGCAATGCCCCACCTCATAATAATTGTGAAAATGTAGTTTTTCTCTTCCCTCACCATACTCTTTATTCCATCGTGTACCCGTAAGCGGGAACACAAGATCTCCCAGTGGTATATCATAATAGCGGAATTCTACCTGTTTTTTATCACTCATAGACAATGTCTCTCCCGTAAAACGCCCTGTTAATAAAATGTTAGCCTTTATTATAGCATAGGCTTTG
>CADBOX010000294.1 GCA_902796415.1 uncultured Lachnospiraceae bacterium | reverse complement strand
TTGAAATCGCATCTGCAGAGAACGCGAAGGCCTTTTACATTGATATCATCTACTGATTTTTTATTTAATCCCATCGTTATTCCTCCTGTATCAGTAATTGAAATATCCTATTATGGAAAAAAACGGGTCCGGCCCAAACGACCGGACCCATGTCTGGATCAATTATAAGAACGGTGTACCAATTATGCTAACTCAGCAAAATATTTGATAGTACGAACCATCTGAGATGTGTAGCTGTTCTCATTATCATACCATGAAACAACCTGAACCTCATATAAATCATCGGCAACCTTGTTAACCATTGTCTGTGTTGCATCGAATAAGGAACCAAATGTCATACCAACGATATCGGAGGATACGATCTCATCTGTATTGTAACCGAAGGACTCATTGGAAGCTGCTTTCATAGCGGCATTGATACCTTCTACAGTCACATCAGCACCTTTAACAACAGCTGTCAGGATTGTGGTGGAACCTGTAGGTGTAGGAACACGCTGAGCAGCACCGATAAGTTTGCCGTTGAGCTCAGGGATAACAAGGCCGATTGCCTTAGCTGCGCCTGTGCTGTTAGGAACGATGTTGCAAGCTGCTGCACGGGATCTTCTCTTGTCACCCTTACGCTGTGGTCCGTCCAGAGTCATCTGGTCGCCTGTGTAAGCGTGGATTGTGCACATAATACCAGCCTGGATTGCTGCGTACTTGTTAAGAGCGTCAGCCATAGGTGCCAGACAGTTTGTGGTGCAGGAAGCAGCGGAGATGATGGTATCATCAGCTTTAAGAATGTCATGGTTTACATTATATACTACTGTAGGAAGGTCATTGCCTGCAGGTGCAGAGATGACAACCTTCTTAGCGCCAGCATTGATATGAGCCTGAGCTTTTGCTTTGCTTGTGTAGAAGCCGGAGCACTCAAGAACTACGTCAACACCAATCTCACCCCATGGGCAGTTGTTAGCATCCGGGAAAGCATAGATCTTAATCTCTTTTCCGTCTACTGTGATGGAATCTTCGCCAGCGGAAACTGTGGATGCAAGAGCATATTTTCCCTGAGAAGAATCATACTTTAATAAGTGAGCCAGCATGTCCGGGCTTGTCAGATCGTTGATAGCAACAACTTCATAACCTTCAGCACCAAACATCTGTCTGAAAGCTAAACGACCGATACGTCCGAATCCATTGATTGCAACTTTTACTGCCATGATAAATTCCTCCTAAGTTAGTGATAATTAATATACTGCATCTGCCGGTCATACATGACCTGCAGACTGATCTGGCATCTGTCAAATCTTTAACTATTTTACCTAATTATCCGTTATATTTCAAGTCTTAAATCATAATTATTTCATATATTTTTATAATATAATGCTTTCTATAGCAAATCTATATCATTTATACAAAAATCCGGTTGAAATGAACTCCGGGTTCATAGTATCATGAACTAAAAATTGGAAATAGAGGTATTATATATGATCAGAACTGACTCCCACCTTCACACATCTTTCTCATCCGATTCGGACACCCCCATGGAAGAAATGGTCCTAGCCGCCATCTTGGCAGGGATGGAATCCATCTGTTTTACGGAACATGTGGACCCTGATTTTCCCGATACGGAAGAGCCGTTAAGTTTTATGATAGACTTCGATCGCTATGAAGCGGAATGCCAGCGATTAAAAGCCAAATACAGTGACCGGATCTGCCTTCTTCACGGAATCGAACTGGGAATACAGCCCCATCTGGGCCAGGACTGCGCCGAAATCTATGCCAGATACGGTGACCGCTATGATTTTATCATCCACTCCACCCATGTGGTGGACCGCCTGGATCCGTATTACGGAGCTTACTTTGCGGCATACGATGATCCCAAGGCAGCCATAAGGAACTATTTTCAGGTTATGCTGAAGAACCTTCAGGTATTCCGGGATTATCAGACCGTGGGGCATCTTGACTACATCTGCCGGTATGAACCGGCACCCCGGACGCCTTTTGTCTATGACGACTACAAGGAGGTCATCGATCCGGTCTTACTTCATATTATAGAAGAGGATAAATGTCTGGAAGTAAACACGGCAGGGTGGAAATACGGAATGGAGGATCCCAACCCCAACCGGCAGATCCTTAAAAGATACCGGGAGCTGGGCGGAAGAAAGATCACCATAGGCAGTGACGGGCACGCCCCGAATCAGCTGGCTTATGACTATCACAGGCTCCCTGATTTCCTGAAAGAGCTGGGCTTTGATTCCTATCTGTTCTTCGAGAAGAAAGAGCCCCGGGAGATTCCTCTGTAGATTCTTTGGTTAATCCCTTTAAACAGTTAAATTATATGAAGGATTTTTAGTTAATTCAATCAAAATCGCTTCATTTATTCCAAGAAATATCATTTTTTCTGCTGTTTTTGAATTTTTTCATTGCAGAAATTTGATATTTCTTTTATTTTACTATTGATTAAGCTCTTTGCTTATTGTATAATGGCAACATGTGATATAACATAATTAAAATATAATCAGAATTCATAAGGGAAATAGGAGGATAAGAAATGTCATACGTTGATGAAGCTTTAGCAAGAGTCATTGCAAAAAATCCCGCAGAACCGGAGTTCCATCAGGCTGTAACAGAAGTGTTTGAAACCATTCGTCCCGTGATTGAGGAAAAAGAAGATTTCTTCCGTAAGGAAGCCATCCTCGAACGAATCACCGAACCGGAACGCATGATCAAGTTCCGCGTTCCATGGGTAGATGATAATGGAAACGTACAGGTGAACATGGGTATCCGTGTTCAGTTTAACAGTGCCATCGGACCATACAAGGGTGGTCTTCGCTTCCATCCGTCCGTAAACCAGGGTATCATCAAGTTCCTTGGATTCGAGCAGGTATTCAAAAACTCCCTTACCGGTCTTCCCATCGGCGGTGGTAAAGGCGGTTCCGATTTCGATCCCAAGGGTAAATCCGACAGAGAAGTCATGGCCTTCTGCCAGAGCTTCATGACCGAGCTGTGCAAACATATCGGAGCTGATACAGACGTTCCTGCCGGTGATATCGGTGTGGGTGGCAGAGAGATCGGTTTCCTCTTCGGCCAGTACAAGAGAATCCGCGGACTTTACGAAGGTGTTCTGACAGGTAAAGGCCTTACCTATGGCGGTTCCCTGGCAAGAACAGAAGCAACCGGTTACGGTCTTGTGTACATTACCCAGGAATTGCTGAAAGACAAGGGTATGGATCTGGAAGGTAAGACAGTCTGTGTATCCGGTGCCGGAAATGTTGCCATCTACGCAATCCAGAAAGCCCAGCAGCTGGGGGCCAAGGTAGTGACCTGCTCTGACTCCACAGGATGGGTATATGATCCGGAAGGCATCGATCTGGATGCACTGAAAGAGATCAAAGAAGTAAACCGTGCCCGCCTCACCGAATACAAGAAATACCGCCCGAACAGCGAGTATCATGAAGGACGCGGCGTATGGCAGATCAAGTGCGATATCGCTCTTCCGTGTGCTACACAGAATGAGCTCTTCATCGAAGATGCAAAACAGCTGGTTGCCAACGGATGTATCGCCGTATGCGAAGGTGCAAACATGCCTACCACTCTGGATGCTACCAAGTACCTCCAGGATAACGGCGTATTCTTCATCCCAGGTAAAGCATCCAACGCCGGCGGTGTGGCTACTTCCGCCCTTGAGATGTCCCAGAACAGTGAAAGACTCAGCTGGACCTTCGAGGAGGTTGATCAGAAACTCCAGGGCATCATGACCAACATCTATAAGAACATCAATGCCGCTGCAAAACGCTATGGCAAAGAGAACGATTATGTGACCGGTGCTAACATCGCAGGTTTCGAGAAGGTGCTTGAAGCCATGCTGGCACAGGGAGTCTGCTGATAACTCATATATAAAACCCACAAGCCCGGGATACCCATATCCCGGCTAAGAAAAAGACAATTACGTTCATAATTTAAAACTTCCTTAATGAAAAGACACCAGATACGGATGCCGGTTATGAAACCCGGCAAAGGGTCTGGTGTCTTTATCTGTTCATTTTTTTCTGTTCATTTATGATATGGATGATTGTGCAGGATACGATAGGCGCGGTAAATCTGCTCATATAAAATAAGTGCAGTCATAGACTCATTCATCTGAAAACGGGAGATGGAGAAAGCAGCCAGCTGATCCGAGGGAATCTCCTCCCGGTATAACCGGTCCACATAGAAATGAACCTCTTTCCTGCCGGTACTCTCCCACCTGCCGATCTGGCTGCTGAATTCTTCCGAACCCCGGGAAGTCCCGGTGGTCAGGTAAAGCCCTTCCTCTGCTTCCGCCAGTTTTTTCTCCCAATCCTTCTCTTTCCGGATCAGATGTAGAGATATCTTCGTATATCGGCCAAGACGCTTCTCGTATTCAAAAATTGCCTTCCTGTAGCAGGAAGGCATCTTCTCAGGGCAATAGATATGAATGTGAAAATGCATGGTCACCACCCTCAATCGTCAAATGATTACTTATAGTCAATTCTTGTTTTATTAATAAAGTAGGACCGCTTCGGGGTCTGAAGATAATTCAGGGATTCAGCATATGTTTTATATTCGTCGTAATTACCATATACTTTATACCCCTTTTTGTTGGACCTCTTATAGGTGTACTTAACTTTAGTTTTTGTGTTCTCCCGCCCGGTCCCGTTCAGATTCATTTTCTTCTTATAGACCTTAACCGATTTTTTATCCGATTCTGCCTGCCAGGTATAATAGATTTTCTTACCTTTAACAGAATAGGTCAGATTTGTGGTGTTACTGATGGCTGGTGTCAGTTTCTTCTTTGATTTACCTGATTTCTTCACTCTGAAAATCCATCTTTTTTGATTCCAAAGATTATCATCAGAATGATCGGAACGGACAAAGTAGAGATATCCACCCTTCATTCCCAGGGCAGAGATTTCACTCTTTGATGTACCTACGGAAGTCACTTTCCTGACAGCCGCACTCTTCAGATTGACTTTCCAGATTGAGTTGGCGACGATACAGTAAACATTGTTGCCGTCAACTATACAGTTTTCATAGCTTGTGGCTTTGATTGCAATTGTTTTCGCAAATGTCAAGGATGGGAAACACCCCATTGTAAGTATGATCAACATACACAGATATATGCTCCTTATAGCTTTTTTCATATATTTTGTCACCTCAAATCCTTTATAGGTGGTGTCACAAGAATTCCATATTTGAGACTATACCTATTTTATATTAAAAATTCTAAAAATACAAGTATCTTAAGCCCCAGCTCTTGACGCAAATGTACTGAAATTATAGAGCACAATATCATCGGAACTATTCCTTAAGATGTAGCTTGAACTGAAATTGTTACCAGAGATTAGAATTTCATGAACGAATTTTTTACATGTCCGTTTTGAATAGATATATCTGTTTGGTATAAAATCAATATTATCCTCATAATATGAATTTAGACTATTGGGAAGGTCATTGCGCATGTACTCATCAATTTTCGTGCAGAGCAGAGTACCAGCACTAGCGGCTGAAAGCAATTCGTCATAATTACTAAAATGGTTTTCATTCCAATAAGAATCAGCCAAATCAGAATCTCCATAGTAGGAAGGAACAATAGTTCTATGTGCATAAATATCACCAATCAAATGTAATGCTAAACCCATGACCAAGTATTTCTGCTCTAGTTTAGAAGGAGCATGATTGAATTTATTTTGAAAATGAGCATATATATTGGGTACCGTATTTAACAGAATCGACAAATCTTGCTGTTCTTGGCTAGTCAGATTTGGCATAGTGTTAATTATATTATTATAACAGTAAGTGTCAGTATGTGAATATATTAGTTTTGAATATTTCCACAGTGCTTTTAGATTTGCAACATAATTTCTGATAGCATGTAATTGCACAATATTTTGACTGCTATTATGCATATTAGCAGTATCTGCTTTGTATGATCCATAGAGCAGACACCTCTTTATAATTTCTTTTTTATTAGATGATTCATTACTGAATTCAGACATTATATACCCTATCATATTGGCATGACCAGGTTTATCATCATCCAATCCTGTCATCCATTGTGGCAAATCCGGATTCCCAATTTGAGACTGGCCTTCAATAAACTGATTTATATTGCTATTACCATCTAAGATTTCGTTTAATAGTTCTTGTACCATGAAATTATTTGACGATAGCAACTCCTCATCTTTAAGCATACTGTCTATTATTTCATCACCTGTTATTTCTTCCGCACATGAAGTTACAGAAGCTCTGTTAGATAGTATTAAGCAACACATAACGATTCCTATAACAACCTTCATCATAGTTACATAGCTCAGAAAATTCTCTTTAACACTCATCTTTACTCCCCTCTCTTTCTTTGAGTTATCAATAAGTTTTACTGGTACTGTTTTTTGTAACTACTTCACCACCTGTATTTACTATCCCTTGAATCCTGTATGTTCCATGTGAAATACTGGAAGTTTTTGACAGGGACAAAGACAATACATTAGCACCGCTTAATGTCCAGGTATTTATAGTATTCCAGCTTCCGCTTACTTTCTTCTGCAGCTTCATTGTTATGGAAATAGAACACCTTGAATATGCCTCAGCTTCAACTGTACCCTTTACACTATTCCCGTCTAAAGTTATCTTTGCATTGACATATTTTGTATTGACATACATCATGCCGTTTGGTTTAACTGAAGCATTAACATTACCTGATAGAAGTATCGCCATTATACAACCCAACAGAAACAGAATTCCATTTCGTTTCATCCAATTCACCTCCCCTCTCTTGTAATATTTTCCCATTTTCTTAAGAATGTAGGTATCTTCATTATAGGGGTAATTCGGAGTCATGCTATATAATAGATAACAGGGAACGCTCGCCCTACACTATATAAACATTCTCAAAAAAAAAATATGACATAAAATCTGTCATATTTTTTCTTTATAATGTGCCATTATATATTTTTCTAACTATCTCTTTTTTTATCCTGATGATATCAATAAATAGTATCAGCGATCTGAATCATTTCTTCCTCCGGTCTGCATCCTATTAATATAAATGTTACCCCTTCTTCTTCATAGAGTACCGTTGTAATGTTATGTTCCTTATCTGTAAACATTTTACCATGTTTCGTACCAATGGTAATATCTCTTACCTCACTGCTATCTGATGTGATTGTTATGCTTAATTCGGAGGAAGGCTGCTCAAAGTAATCTAATGTATTGTCTTCGTTGTCAATCCATTGCATATGTACCGTATTGTCTTCCTTAGTCTCTTTATATAGATGATAACCCTCCGGAATCTTATGAGGAATCTTAATAACAAAATTGGCCTCATCAGGTTCCACCTCCTCAATCGAATCTATGTCAACATGATCTGAGAATAGTGTTATGATTATATCTTTCAGTTTTTCCCTGACAGGTGTGAAGGCAATCACTGTCGTGGTGAACATAATCATTAACAGCACAGCTATAAGAGCATATCTAAGGCTTATTCTGTGCTTTATAACAATTGGAGATTCATATTCTTCGGAATATGGATTCTCAATCAGTTTTTTCATTTTTATAAGATATGAATAAGTGGGCATAATAGGTGCATCTTTTTCTAAACAATCTTCAATATGCTTTAATTCCATCTCTGATAACTCTTCAAAAGCCTTTTTTATCAGATAGTTCGTCATAAAGATACCCTCCCCTCACCATCAGTGTTCTCAGTTTATCTCGTGCTCTTTTAGATATATGCCGTATGTTATCAGAAGATTTTCCTAAAATCTGGCCGATTTCGGAGGAAGATAATTCATGAAAATACTGCAACATAAGAACCTGTTGATATGTTTCAGGAAGTTTTGCAATATTTTTCTTTAGTTCTGAGAGTTCCCTGTCTCTAATGACTTCCTCTTCCATATCCGGCCCATAACCAGTAAATATATCTTTACTATCATTAATGGATATGAACCTCGACTCTTTCCTAAGAAAATTGATAATAATGCTTTTAAGTATTGTGACGAGATACCCCCAGGTTTTATAACATACCATTTTTTTTTCTTTCTCTAAAGTATCCAAATATTCTGTCAGTTTTATATCCTTCCCAGATTGCTGTTCTTTTCTAAACCGTTCTAAAACCTTGTATGTTCTTGCATCTATTTTATCAATGTGCTTAACCAGGCGCATAAATGTCTCATGCACACAGTCTTCCGCTTGTTCCTGATTATGGAGCATCTTTACCGCAACATATAATAATTGCCTGTTGTAAGTCTCATACAGAATCGAAAAGTGTTTTTTATCTTCATCCGTATCCAACAAGGATAAATAAACTAGCATGATCTCCCCCAATAATTCTATATTATTCTGATAGGCTGTGATAACCTCTATCTTCTCGAAAAACTATTTGTTTTGATCTTACGATTCTCAATATAACAAATCATAATCAAAAAAACAACATTGTAAAGACCTGCGTATATGATATACTCTTTATCGTGATACTATATCCGCACTGACTGCGAAGAGATAAACTATATCGGAAAAATGGATTGGCTAAGACATAAAAGATATAAAAGGAGAACCGTACAGATGGAAACCAGTAAAAAGCAATCGATTGTAAAACGCATACTTATTTCCCCCATAGGAAGGAATGTGAAATATTTCATCCGGTGGGCTCTTATCGCCTACATCGTAGGATTTCTGGGAGGAGCAATCGGCGGCATCTTCGCCATGGCAATCAGTAAAGCGACGGAATTCAGGACCGGGCATCCATGGATCCTCTTTTTTATGCCCCTGGCAGGACTTATCATCGTATGGTGCTATCAGGTGACCGGAGAAGGGAAGAACAGCGGCACCAACATGATTCTTGCATCCATATCGGCGGATGAGAAGATAACCGGTGCCACCGGTCCGCTGATCTTTCTCTCAACCATTCTCACCCACCTGGTGGGGGGGTCCTCAGGCAGAGAAGGAGCGGCTCTGCAGCTGGGGGGATGGATTGGATCACAGGTCTCAAAGATCGATCTGTTTCATCTGGATGAAAAGGAACAGAAGATGACCATCATGGTGGGAATGTCAGCCCTTTTCTCCGCATTATTCGGAACGCCGGTAGCGGCAGCTTTTTTCAGTATGGAAGTCATCAGTGTTGGCATCATCTACTATGCTGCCATGCTTCCCTGTCTCCTTGCCGCCTTCCTGGGAAAGGATGTGGCCTTAAAGATGGGGATTGAGTATGACCTCTTCTCCCTGGGAGATATACCAAAACTGGGCTTTAAAACCGTACAGCCCGTTGTCCTTCTGGGGTTTCTCGTATCTGTACTCGGAATTCTCTTTATCATTATCCTCCACGGGTTTGAACACAAATCAAAACAGTGGATTCCCAACCCCTATCTCAGAATCCTGGCATGCGGAAGCGCTTTTGTCATTCTGACCGTCCTCCTGGGAACCACCATGTACAGTGGAAGCGGTATCAATCTGATCCTGCAAAGCATGAAAGGAGACGTAAAGATAGAAGCTTTTTTCCTGAAGATTCTTTTTACCACACTCACTATCGGTGGAGGCTTTAAAGGCGGCGAGATCGTACCTACGCTTTCCATCGGAGCCAGCTTCGGAGCCGGTTACGGTAATCTCATTCATTTTGAACCAGGCCTGATGGCCGCCTGCGGTATGATCGGTCTCTTTGCTGCTGTGACAAACTGTCCCATCGCTTCTATCCTGCTGGGTCTGGAACTCTTCCATGGTGACGGTATCTCCTTCTTCGCCGCCATCGTATCCATCACATTCAGTCTGTCGGGTTACTACAGTCTTTACGGAACACAGAAATTCATCTACGGAAAACTGAAGAATGTATATCTGAACCGGTTATCCAACCACTGATCATCCGGAAAATATTCGGTTTTTAAACGGTTGACATACGGTCATTAAATGGTTATAATGATACAAGGATAAGAAGGATACAAAACGAGAGCTGTGAGTGTTTAAAATGTGAGTGTTTAAAATGTGAGTGTTTAAAATAAGAAGAAGAGGGTGCAGTATACATGACAGTGGAAGAAATGAAAGCCAGGAAGATTAGTCTGGGGCTGACTACTGAGGAGATCGCAGAGATCTCCCATATTCCTCTTGGAACATTGCAGAAGATCTTCAGCGGTGTTACAAAAGCACCCAGAAGAGCTACCATCGAAGCATTGGAACAGGCTTTGTTCCTAGCGGAATCTGAGAAAAAACAGCGGCAGCTTCTTAGGATTTCATATCCGGATCAGCTGTCTACTGATCTTTCCATCCCTGGAGAACCGGACCTAGTCTATGGAAGCACTGCTGAAAATGAGAGAAAAAAAACCATAAAAGACTACTATGCACTGCCTGATACCCGAAGAGTTGAATTGATTGACGGAAAGTTTTACGACATGTCTTCGCCATCAATGAAACACCAGCTGATCCTGGGGGAATTGTATAGCCTTTTTCGGGAATGCATCAATCAGCATGACATGCCATGCCGCATCTTTTTGGCTCCATGTGATGTGCAGCTTGATAAGGATGATTATACTATCGTTCAGCCGGATCTTTTCGTCTATTGTCATGAATCTGATATGAGCCGGATTATCTATGAAGGAGCCCCTGATCTGGTGGTTGAAATCCTCTCTCCATCCTCCCGTTCTAAAGATATGATACTGAAACTGTATAAATATCAGAATGCCGGCGTTCGTGAATACTGGATCGTAGATCCCAGATTCCGTACTGTAACTGTGCATTATTTTGGAGAAGAAGAATACCGGCCGAGAATCTATGATTTCTCTTCCGAGATTCCCATTGTCTTATCAAAGGGAGTATGCTCGATTGATTTTTCTGTGATTGATGATCAATTTGATCAATGGCCGGAATAAGGAAAAACCTCTGTCTTGAATATGCGGACAGAGGTTTCTTTTAATTCTGTATCAGAATTGATTTCCGATACCATTTTCCACGTACCAGTCGGATGAGGAAGATGATCCCCCGGAAGTATAGTTCGATGGTCATGGCCAGCCAATATCCCATAAGGCCCAGCCGGGGCACCAGGAAGAAAGCCAGGATGATGCGGACACCCCACATGCTGCACAGGTTCATCACGCTGGGGATAAAGGTATCTCCTGCCCCCCGGAAGATACCGGCACAGCAGAAGGATGCCCCGTAAAAAGGCTCTGCGATCAGTTCCATCCTCAGCACCTGGGTCCCCAGTTTTGCCACCTGGGGATTGTTGGTAAGCAGAGAGAATATGGCGGGGGCCATCATATACATAAAAACAGCTGCTGCCCCCATAAGAGTCATTCCAAGGGTAACGATCAGCCTGGAAAAGCTCCTGGTCAGATCCTTCCGGCCTGCGCCTATGGTCTGGCCTATGATGGTGGTGGCAGCCACCGCGATTCCATAGCCGGGCATATAGCATAGACTTTCTGCCGTGATGGCCAGGGAATTTGCAGCTACGGCATTGGTCCCGATCCCTGCTACGATCTTTGTGGCTGCGATATAGGCAGAACACATGAAGAACTGATCCAGGGAGATGGGGATGGCAATCCTGGCTGCGGTTTCTATGGTAGTTCTCTTCCATCTCCAGGATCCCGGTTTTCGAAGATCCAGCTTCCGGTTCCGGAAACAGAGCATATAGAGCATGATCAGTGCAATAATCATATCGGATAAGGCAGTGCCGAGAGCAGCCCCCTTAACACCAAGACCGGCTCCGGGCATGGTGATAGCCAGACCGAAAACCGCTATCCTTCTGGCAGGGAAGATCAGAAGCATATTAAAAAATACATCCAGCAGGCAGACCATGGCGGACAGAATACCTGGTGTGCGCATATCCCCGCTGGCCTGCATCATACTGGATGCCAGTTGTCTCATCATCACAAAAGGAACTGAGCAGCAGTAGATAAAAAAATAGATACCGGCATCTGCCAGGATCTCCTTCTGTCCTCCGAGCCATCCCGGGAGGAATCTGCTCACTCCTGCTCCCAGAAGGGCAATCCCCAGGCCAATCAGAAGCAGTATACTGAAAGACTGTCTGAGCACATCAGCTGCATCCTCGTATCTCCGGGCCCCAACCATCTGAGCCACCTGCACAGAAAACCCGGTGGCCAGACCGATGGTAGTTCCTCCAATCAGCCATGTGGAGGAAGAGACCAGGCCGATGGCAGCTGTGGCATCCGCCCCCAGGCTCCCCACCATACCTGCGTCGATATACTGCATGGCAATAGAAGTGATCTGAGCCATGATAGCCGGAAAGCTCAGACTGAGTACAATCCATATCTGCTTCGGAAGACTGCCTTTTTCCTTATATAAAAATGAATCAAATCCATGTTTTTTCATATAGTCTCATTGCTTCTCCTGCTTATTTGATTTTGGTCATAGATACTGTTTATTCTGTCTTCTATCTAACTCCAAAGTTTGACACAACTGGTCATAGCCCCGGAGAATCCGGCTTTTTTCACATTTTCCAGCATTTCTTTATCATCTATAAAACCTGCTGCCACATAACAGCCGGGGTGTTCTTTCTGAAATCTTTCCAAAGTTCGGATAGCATAAAAGGCAGGGCGCAGCTCGATCATATTACAGTGGGTATCCCCCAGGGTACTGAATACCTGATCCACCGCCAGAGAATCGATCAATGCAATCCGCCGCACGGTGGGAAGGCCCTCTTTATTCATCATAGCCAGCTTCCTGTTGCTGGATCCCATAACGGCATCCACCTGGTAATAATTCTTTAACATCTGACAGGCCGTACGATCTGCTCCCAGTCCCCCTACCAGCTCGTGGTTCACCATAACCTTCTTGCCCGCTTTGTGACAGAAATCCGTCACACTTTTCAGATTGCCGATATGAATATTACTTAACAGAAGCCACTCCTCATGATTCTTAAGGGCCTGGTTCAGATATCTTATATCTCTGACTGATGGTATCACATGGAATAATCCGTCATGGAACATGTCATCGCCTCCTGCCTGCCGTGAAAGTCCGGAAAATGATCTGTAAAAGATAATCTGATATCATTATACTTTATTTTTCCGAAACTTCCCACTAGATTTTCAACCGGAGGTTTTTTTATCTGATAGGAAGTTTCAGATTTCCTATCAGATAAAAAGACCGGCATGGCATAACCATACCGGTCCGTGTGACAAATCGTCTCTACAGGTTTCTTATGTTTCTCATGGGCTTCCCCTGGAGATAGAGTTCCAGCTCTTCATAGCCGATCTCCACGCTGGCAGCCATGGTATCACTGGAGGTTCCTGCGATGTGAGGAGTGATGGTGATATTATCCAGCTGCAGGTAAGGATGATCCTCGCTTAAAGGTTCCTCGTCATAGACATCGATGGCGGCTCCTCCGATGGTTCTGTTTTTCAGAGCCTCCACCAGAGCATCGGTATCCACGATCAGGGGGCGGGCTGTATTAATGAAATAAGCTGTCTCCTTCATCTTGGCAAGCTCTTCTTTTCCGATGAAATGATAGGTCAGATCAGACTGTCTCAGATGAAGAGATACAAAATCAGACTCTCTTAACAAGGTATCAAGATCCACATGCTCCACTCCGTCAGCCTGAATCTGTTTGATCTGCTGCTCATTGGCAAATGGATCATGCACAATGATGCGGCACCCGAATCCTTTGAGTTTCTTGCAGACACGGCTCCCGATATAGCCATATCCGATCAGGCCCACCGTACAGTTCTTCATGTTATGGATATAGCTCTGATTCACATATTTTTTGCACCATTTGCCTTCCATCAGGAGTTTATGGCTTCTGGCGATGTTTTTATTCTCGGCGATCATCATACCCACGGTGAAGTCAGAAACCGCTTCTGCACTTCTCCAGGGAGCGTTGATCAGGGGAATCTTTTTCTCGGTGAGGTAGGGAACATCCGCGTTCTCGTAGCCACCGCGAAGCACTGCAGCCACCTTCAGATTTTTTGCTTTATCAATCACATGCCGGTTGATGGATGCGCAGTGAACCACGATCACATCCGCATCCTCGCAGGCATCCAGCAGATTCTGACAATCCGGCGCAGCTTCGATGCCGCCTTTCTCCAGAACCCCCATACGGTCTGTGATCTCAGCCATGGATACCATATCCGTGTCTTCCACCATCACTACTTCCGCATCATATTTCTCCAGCCCGGACATGGCGCTCATAATCTCTTTGGTGATCCCGCCATCGTACACACATAATATCTTTGTCTTATCCATCTCTATTCCTTTCTGTGAATCGTTTTATTTATTTTCCCAGTAGTTCATCAGGGATTCATTGATCAGGGTCCATTCCGCATAATTCTTCCCGTAGATTTCCGCCTTGGAAGCATCCGGAAGGATCGGGTCAAGAAGTCTTACTGCCTTGGCAAAGGCATCTTCATAACTGCTGTATATTCCTGCCCCGATTCCGGCGGTAAGAGCTGCACCGAGAGCCCCTGTCTCATCGCAGTCAACCCCGACGATCGGTGCCTGAAGAACATCAGCGAAGATGTGGTTCCAGACCTTACTTCTGGCGGTACCGCCGGTAAGCCGGACCTCTTTTAAAGGAAGGCCTACATTTCTAAGTATATCGATATGATATTTATGGATAAAGGCACATCCTTCCGCCACGGCAAATGCCATCTCTTCATAGGAAGTATTCAGGTCAATATTCAGGAAATTGGCCTTTGCCATGGGATGAAGACTGGGTTGTGCCACAAATGGGCAGAAGAGCACTTTTGCTTTTGCAGGATCGATACTCTGAATCATCTCATCCAGAACAGTGAAGAAAGAGATTCCCCTCTTCTCAGCCTCGATTTTTGCCCTGTCACCCAGAATCTTCGTGAACCATTCATAGTTGGATCCGGAAGCTCCGGTATAGGAACAGTTCAGATATTCTCCCTTGAAAAGATATGGCATGTTGGAAGAAAGACCCGGAAGGATCTTGTCTGAGTGTGTCTCATTGATGGACCAGGAACCTGCGATTGCTGTGTAGATCTCATCACCGGTGGCGCCTGAGCCCACTAGACATGCCAGGATGTCCATCATACCTGCTGCCACCGGGGTACCTTCGGCCAGCCCTGTCACTTTGGCAACCTCCGGACCCACATAACCTACGATATCCGTGGCCTCATGAAGTTCCGGCATGGCATCCATCATCTCTTCGATACCATAGAGTTTGAATAATTCTTCCGAATAGTCCATAGTCTCCAGATCAAACATGAAGGATCCACCCCAGCAGTTTAAGTCAGTAGCCAGAACGCCGGTGAGCTTAAACATGATATAATCTTTGAACATCATGGCTCCGCCGATCTTATCATAGACATCTCTCTCATGCTCTTTGTACCAACGAAGAATGGGTCCCGGTTCCCCTGCGAATAATGTTCCTTTTACGATATCATTAATCTTGTCATAGCTTCCTTCTTTCTTGTACATCTCGATGATATCATCGGCACGATGGTCATGAGAGAAACATCCCGGGGCAATAGCCTCACCGTTTTTACCGACAAATACCACACCATTACCGAAAGAAGTCACACCGATACCTTTGATGTCTTTTGCATCTACTCCGGATTTTTTGATGGCTTCGCCGATACATACTGTGATGTCATGCCAGAGATTATCTACATCAAACTCTTCAAATCCAGGTCCTCTCTGCTCAAAACGCATGCTGGGTGTGGAGGCGGAAGACATGATGGTTCCAAACTCATCAAAGATGACTACCTTACTGGATGTATTACCTGCATCGATACCAATTAAGTAATTTTTCATTATTATTTCCCCCTAATACAATATATCTGTTTTTTTGTCATACCGGCCACATCGTTATAATGTGACTGGTTCTCTGTTTTTATAATAATGTTATCAGGCTTTTCCTGCGGAACCGCACAGATCAATCTTCTCCTTGACAACCTCTTTCAATGCTTCCAGAGGTTTCTCGTTTGCTTTTACTACCCAGATAGCCAATGTGCCGGAAGACTCCAGTTTCTTCTTCAGCTCTCCGTAATATGCGGAAAGCATCTCTGAATAGATATTCAGCTTGCAGATTCCTTTTTCTACGGCCTTTTTGATCTGGTCGTCCGGTGTGCCGGAACCGCCGTGCATAACCATCGGAATATCAGAGATTGCATTCAGGGTATCCAGTCTGTCAAAATGAAGCTTCGGCTCATGAACATAGACACCATGGGAGGTTCCCACGGCAACTGCCAGACAGTCTACCCCTGTTTCTTCGATAAAACGTTTCATCTCCTCAGGATCTGTCAGATAATCATCCGGGTTGTCGTAATCACCATCTTCTTTGACCTCACCGGAAACAATACCATCACCTACATGGCCCAGTTCTGCTTCTACGGTAACGCCATGGGCATGGGCATAATCCACTGCTTCTTTGGACAGGCGGATGTTCTCCTCCAATGTATTAACAGAGGCGTCATACATTACGGAAGTAAAGCCGGCATCCACACATTTTTTCAGGAAATCCATATCCGTCGCATGGTCAAGATGCAGACAAACCGGAACGGTAGCATCCTCTGCCATCTTGCGAAGGCAATAGAGCCAGTAGTCGAGCATGGCGCCGTTTCCCTGCTGAAGGTCCGGTGTCAGACCCATCAGGATAACCGGGGAGCGTTTCTCTTCTGCTGCTTCCACGATCTTCATAGCCATCTCAATGGTGCTTGCATCAAATGCTCCTACACAATATTTCTCTCTTCTCGCTTTTTCCAACATCTCTTTGATGTTAACAAGTGCCATAGTACATACCTCCTGAAAATATATTTTGTCCTTGAATTATTCTAAGCCGGCAACTACTTTATCAAAAATCTCTTTGTTCACTACAAAAGGTGAACTCTTCTTCTCGGTAATATGGATCATTTCTTTGGAAAGCAATATTGGTGAGTTGGTAAATGCATCTACAGATCCGCCTGCCAGATGAGGTGTAACTGTCACATTTGGAAGGGCAACGATGGGATAATCCGCTGTAGGAGGTTCTACGTCAAATACATCCAGAGCTGCACCGATAATCTTCTTATCTCTGAGAGCTTCATAAAGCGCCTGCTCATCCACCAGACTGGACCTGGCTGTGTTGATCAGATAAGCGGTAGGTTTCATCATGGCGATCAGTTCTCTGTTGATCATATGCTCGGTTTCTTTCATCGCTCTTGCATGTACAAGCACAAAATCTGACTTGGACATAAGTTCCGGAAGATCCACCAGAGTCACATAATCCGGTACGTTCTTTGCGAAGGGATCATAAGCCAGAATGTTCATCTCGAAACCATTCAGTCTCTGTGCCACTTTCCGTCCGATGTTTCCGAAACCTACGATACCTGCTGTTTTATATGGAAGATCCGGTACGGAA
>CADBOX010000293.1 GCA_902796415.1 uncultured Lachnospiraceae bacterium | reverse complement strand
TTCCCGTACTTCACTTCCTCATATATACATTGTATGAATTATCCATAGAACAAAAAATTCAACTCGTCTGTGTCTCAGTCAGCATTAATACGTTACAATTCCCGGCCGTCCCCAGAATTCATTGATCTGCTCCCTTTGAAGCAGCGTCCTCTCAGCACGGCATATGCTATTTGAACCGGTATGGGAATAGTTGGCACGGCATTAACCGGAATAGCCGGGCTAAAGATTTTTGGAAAAGAAAGATGTATTCTTGTCAATAAAAGGCAAAAGCAACACCAACTTGTTTGTACAATTAATACATGATAGTTTAATAAGTGCCCCGCGCTGCTATCACCGCCTTCAGTCTCAGATTATTATCAAACACATCCTCACTTTGACCACACATTTCCAATAAACTACGTACACACCATTCGGGATCCTGAGTGTGAAACGAGTAATAGACATCATTTAAATATTTATACGGGAAAAGCTTCATAACAAATTTCGTTGTCACCTCCCTTGTATATGAAATATATCTATACATATAACCCATCCAGAACATTGTGCTTTTAGAATATTTTATTTTACCATAATCAGATTTTCCAAATTGGTTTTGAATACTTTGTATTCCTTCATTTACATCAAGTGTCAAAGTTGCCGGATCGTTCACATCCATCTTCTTTACAAGATCCGAGTGTAAAAACCTTCTAATAAAAATTGCTGTGGAACATTCTAATTCTGTGGATTTTTCAAATAGTTTTCCTTGATATTCTGCTACCAGCAGGCCATTATGATCAAATTTTTTCATTTCAACAACTCCTCAATGAATAGTCCCTCTTTGAATTCCCGTTTTGCTAATTTGAGCTTTGTATCTATCTCGTAACCTCTCTCTATCAGCGCTTTCCTGCAGTCCTCCCGTTCCGGCCCGGACAAATAAAACCTTTCTACAGGAATACATTTTTTTAATGCTCTTTCTGTTTTTATGATATATTGAAGACCTAAACCAGATGCCGATAAGGAATGAACGGCTACATCTGCATTAATCTCACCCTCAGCAAATTGTGACATTATATAAAACATTTTGTTGTCTGCTATTGGAGCAACCACAATATCTGCATCTTCTATTTTCTTTACAATTCGTTGAACCAAACTACTCTCAGCGTATTCTTTTATGGTTTCTCTATAATAACAAATCGCGAGCATCCAGTCCAAAGAGCAATCAAAATTTATTATCTTTAATCCGTCAAAGGAATACATAAACGAATACACTGAAGCCCTGTCATATTCACATACAAATGATAATGCCTGATTATACGTCTGGCCTAAATAAAAACCATTCCCGAAATCACAATTATTTCTTGATCCTGATACTGTCACTTCGGACAGTCCGTATTTAGAACCATGGAACAACACGTTTCCATATTTTTCTTTTAACAGTTCTTCTTTAACTGAATTAAGCCTATATTTCTTTTTGTATATGTACGAATACAACTTTTCACAGACTTCATTTGTTGCAACACCTTTTTTCTCTATCGTATCAATCGTAGATCTTGAAATCTTTGTTGACTCTGACAGTTCCAGCTTATTTATTCCTTCTGCTTCGACAATAAAGCCTATATCTTCTCTGATTTTATATTCACAGTCAATATTCATCATTCGTATATCTCCTTCAATAGAATTATACGCGAAAAAACTTGTTTGTACACCCAATACAAACAAGTTTTTTCCTTTGTTATTCGTTCTTAAATATTATCTGAAACCTCCCCCTCACATCTGTTCGGCGTCAAAGCGGGCGGTGCATTAAAATCTTGCTTCGCACGATTGCATCTCCCTCCATACAGCATATCAGCAACCTTTTCCAGTTACCTGCATTCCTGCAAATCATCATATCTGCTTTCCTAGTATAGCAGTTTCTAATTAGCTATACTAGCAGAAGCCACCATGCGCTCTTTCCGGTGTCGTGCATCCTGCGGAATTCCCATTGCCGGAAACAGTATTATCCCAAATGTGCATGAAAACCGACCGAATGCGCAAAATCGCTGTTAGAGTAGATTTTCCTCACGTATAATCTGACAAAGGCAATCAAGAAGCCGATAAACACAGATTCAAAAAACGGAGGTACGATAATGGCAGACAGCAGAAATATGGAACTTAACGATGATATGATGTCAAAGGCATCCACCATCGGCTTTACTATACGCTGTCTCTCCTTAAATCGCTCATCTGCTGACATATCCCTTCCTGTAAAATATATCTGCTATAATTGAGGCAGATGCATACGTATGTG
>CADBOX010000292.1 GCA_902796415.1 uncultured Lachnospiraceae bacterium | reverse complement strand
GCTTCGATATCATTGAGCCATCCGGTATATACACCAATCTGTCCCACCAGACCACAGGTTCCCATACCGGAGGATACCGGAGTTCCATTCATGGTCATCTTGAAGATGCAGGTAGCGATAGGACCGGTGATGGCGGAAGTCAGAATCGGAGGAATCCAGGTCTTGGGATTCTTAACGATATTCGGCATCTGCAACATGGAAGTTCCGATCCCCTGGGATACCAGGCCCCCCACTCCATTTTCCCTGAAGGACATGAAAGCGAATCCCACCATCTGGGCGCAGCAGCCTGCGACAGCTGCTCCTCCCGCGAGACCGGTAAGTCCCAGAGATGCACAGATCGCCGCGGAAGAGATGGGCAGTGTAAGAGCGATACCCACCACCACAGATACAACGATTCCCATGAGGAAGGGTTGTAATTCCGTGGCCCACATAATAACTTTGCCCACATAGGCAGCCGCTGTCCCGATGGGTTTGGCAATCAGATAGGCAAGTCCCACACCCACCAGGATAGTGACGATGGGAGTGACAAGGATATCAATTTTCGTTTCCTTGGATACTGCCTTTCCGAATTCCGATGCCACGATGGCGACGATCAGGACGGCCAGAGGTCCTCCTGCCCCTCCAAGCATGTTGGTGGCAAAACCAACAGGAATCAGGGAAAACAGCACCAATGGGGAAGCATGCAAGGCATAACCTATGGCCGCAGCCATGGCAGGGCCTACCATGGCGGAAGCAAAGCCTCCTATGGTGTAGGATACCGCATCATTCTGGTAGATGGGTGCCGTCAGAAATCCAATGTGGAACTGACTTCCCAGGGTGTTGAGAATGGTCCCGATCAACAGGGTACAGAAGAGACCCTGGGCCATGGCTCCAAGGGCATCAATTCCATAACGTCTTGCCGATATCTCGATATCTTTTTTCTTTAAAAATGCTTTCAAATTAGCCATAATACTCTCCTCTGGATGAAAAACCGGCCTGAAATCAGCCCAACTTCTCCCCGTTTATAATCTCAAATTCAACTTTAGCATGGTATTTCTTCTTCAGGTCACCGATCAGTGCAAAATGAGGCTGGCCGGTATGGACTTTCTGATTCTCCCTGGTCTCCCACTGTTCCAGGAGAAACAGTTCCGTGTCATTATCACACGGATAATAATATCGATAACGAATACATCCCTTTTCCTCCTCACAGAGTTCCTGAATTCTGTTCTTCGCAAGTTCCTGATAAAACCCGTCCCTGTCTTCCTTTGAATTGCAATGATAACTTACACAGATCTGATACATGTTTTCTCCTCCTATGATATTCAATCGGAATCGTCTTAGATTCGGCTATAGTTCTTCGGCTCGTAGATAACCGGGCCTTCCAGACTCTCGATCAGGTATCCTTTCTCCCGAAGACTCTCTTCGATCTCATCGAGAATCTTCTCTGACCTGGCCTCCACCGTGTGAAAGTGATATCCGTTGGTTATGTTCATCAGGGGGGTGGATACTCCTTCTTCCATATCACGCAGAAAATATCCTACATCCCGGACGGAACTGATACCCAAAGGTTTTCGTATGGTTCCGTAGATTCTGTGATCCACATAGACGTCCAGGATATGGCCTCCCAGTTCTACGATGGTCATCAGTTCGTCTTCGGTCTGTTCATCTGTATGAAGAACTTTAAACACCCTGCGGCATTTGTCTGCATGAAGCATGATATAGCCCTTGCTGGTGGCCATAAGATCGGGATACTCACTACGAAGAATAGCGATATCCGTGACGATCACCTGCCGGCTGACCTGGAATTCCTTCGCCAGATAGCTGCCGGACAATGGCTCCTTGCTTTCTTCCAACAACTCCAGTATCCGGTTTCTGCGTTCTTGTGTTCTCAGCTTGCCCAACTTATCACCTCCTCTATCAGTCATTACCATATCACAAAATATTCGACCTGACAAGACATCTGTAAAAAAATTTTTTTCATCCGTTTTACCATATATAATTAAGCAAAAAAAAGAAGCTATGAAATGAATCATAGCTCTATCATACCGTGTTACTGATCTTTCAGAATTGATTTTGCAAATGCAGCTGCATCTGCCAGATCGATCTCATTTGGTCTGCCCTTGTGGATTCCTTTGAATTCCCCTCTGCAGTGAAACTCACGCTTATCCATGGCGATCCCTACCTTATCTGCCTCTGCCTTTACCTTCTTATAAGTGGAATTCAGCATGGCTGCCGAACCGAAATTCACGATTCGTCCCACTTTATTCTTATCCAGTTTCCTGATAAATTCACGAACCTCAGGATCGATGCTGAAGGCATAGTAGGAGTTACCCAGAAACAGGATGTCCACCGGTTCTTCGATGGGGGAGCTTAACGGGAGGGCTTCTGTGCCCACAGCTTTGGCAACAGACTCCGCTAAGCGTTTTGTATTTCCGGTTTTTGTATAATACCTTACCGCAACATTCATTTTTTTCGTTTTTCCAACATTTCATAGAGCAATGTATAAAGCATCTGTGCCTTTTCCGGAGACAGATCAATACATTCTGCCACCTTCCCGGGAATCTCTTTTGCTTTTTCCTGCAATGCCCTGCCTTCTTCGGTGAGGGTTATGAGAACGATACGATCATCCTCTTCGCTCCGCTTCCTGTCAATATATCCGGCCTGCTGCATCTTTTTCAGAAGAGGAGAAAGTGTCCCGTTATCCAGCATCAGCCGGTTACAGATCTCACCTACCGTAATGCCATCTCTTTCCCACAGCACAAGAAAAACAAGGTACTGGGTGTAAGTTAGCCCCAATGGCTTCAGCCATGGAGTATATAGACTGATTACGCTTCTGGAGGCAGCATAAAGTGGAAAGCACATCTGATTCGACAGCTTCATAGCTTCATGATAATCATAATTCATACCGCATTCCCTCCTCCATTTATATTTGATGCAATTATGTTTTATCAAATATATTTGATTATGTCAATAAAAAATATATAAAAAAGATAGTTTTTTCTAATTATATTCTCTTGATATAGTTTCTTATGAGAAAATTACTTTTTCTATGATGCCTCCGCCTAACAGACAATTCTTTTCATCATAAAATACAGCAGATTGTCCGGGGGCAGCAAATCGAACGGGCTCATCAAAAGATACTTTGAACCGGTCTTCGCCGATTTTTTCCAACTGAGCATACTGTCCGGAATGGCGATATCTTACTTTAACCTGACACCGAACTGTCTCCCCTTCCTCCGGTTCAGGGATACTCATAAAATTCAGGTCTTTACATACGATTGCTTTGCAGTAGGTCTGTTCATAGCCGCTGAGAACGATCTCGTTCCGGTCAGCCCGGATCTCTTTGATGTACATGGGATGGCCAAAGGCCACGCCAAGTCCCTTACGCTGTCCCACTGTATAGTGTATGATGCCTTTATGCCTTCCCAAAATATTTCCGGCTTCATCCACGTAATTGCCTTCCCCTGGTACTGCTCCCTCTTCATGATCCCGGATAAAATCCGCGTAGTTACCATCGGTAACGAAGCAGATTTCCTGAGAATCAGGTTTTGAGGCAACCTGGATCCCTGCTTCCTCCGCAATCTTTCTGACCTCCTGCTTGGAGTAGTCTCCCAGGGGCATGAGAGTCCTTGCCAGCTGATCCTGAGTCAGCCGGTAAAGCATATATGTCTGGTCTTTATTGTAATGAGATGCCTGCTGCACAGTGTATCTTCCGTTTTCAAGCTTCACCACAGAAGCGTAGTGTCCTGTGGCTACGTGATCGGCTTTCAGCACATCTGCATGGTAGAGCAGGCGCTCCCATTTTATCTCCCGGTTGCATATAACACAGGGGTTCGGTGTCATACCGTGAAGATAGTCCTGGACAAATGGATTTACGACCTTATCCTCAAAATCAGACACGCAGTTAAAAGCGTAATATGGGATACCGATGGTGCGTGCCGTCTGTCTGGCATCATCAATCTCACAACACCGGCTCTCCTGTCCCTCCACGCCGGCCCAGGTACGCAATGTAACTCCAACAACATCATAACCGGCCTTTTTCAGAAGATAAGCCGCAACAGCACTATCGACTCCTCCCGACATCCCGACGATTACTTTTTTCATAAATAACACTCCATTTTTAAGTATAATAATTCTATATACTTCTACTATCTTTTAAAACATACCGGAGAAGGCATTCCGAAACGCAGTCAGATTCGGATTGTCCCCTTCTCTGCCTTTGATGGCAAAGATAATTTTTTTAAAGTATTTTCCATACTCCATATCCATCAGCAACTGATAGAATACATCTGCCACCAGCTCCGGAGGATTATTGAATGCTCCGCATCCAAAGGCCCCCAGAACAATGATGTCTGTATCATTTGCGACTGCTACTTCCAGTATATTCCGGATCCGCTCAAAAAACACCTTCCTTAGTTTATCAGATGAAACCGGTTTTTTTCTGCTCAGATTATAATAAGGCGCAGCACAAGTGATCACATCCACCTGAAACCACTCCTCTAAATCCTCCGGTTGATCATCATCTGACTTGAACACAGTAACTCCCGGAGAATAAATCACACTATCCGAGCCCATTTCTCCAGTGTTCTTCGCGTTCCATTTATAGTAGTTTTTTATAAGATAAGTCATGGTCAGTGCGGGATAAAGGTTGCTGCTTCTGCACAGGCATTCTTCCTGAGCCATCACGCCCTCAGTCACACTCCCTCCAGGAGTGTACGCATTCGCGAAATTCAAAACTGCAACCCTATCTGCCCCGCCAGCAAATAAGGAAGAAGTGTGAAATGTGGTATCCTCCCGTACTGTTATATCAGGAACTGTACTTTTTACTGAAGGGTTCATTGCTTTATATCCCCTCAGGTACAGCATCGTTCCTGCCTGCATCTTCAGTGTCTGTTCTGACAAAATCGGATTTTCTTTCGCTTTTCTCAAGGTATCTTTAAAAGCTTCTATCAAAGTAAATCTGCTTACCAATTTAATCCTCTCCTCTGCGCAAACTGGATTTATTGACTTTTTGCAATTCCATTTTCACAACCCGGCTCGAGTTAACGCTACGACCGATTCCACATGTGTGGAATGGGCAAACTGATCTACCACTGCCACTTTTGTGACCTCATACTCCTTCTCGCACAGGATCCTGCAGTCCCTGGCCAGGGTGGCCGGGTCACAGCTGACATAGACAACCTTTTCTGGCTGCATGGCAAGGATAGTCTGAAGGAGAACCGGATCACAGCCCTTTCTGGGTGGATCCACCACCACAATATCTGCTTTTATCCCGGTTTTCTCATAATGGTCAGGGACGATTTCTTCGGCTTTACCCACGAAGAATTCCACATTGGTCATATCATTTATCCGGGCATTGATCCTGGCATCGTCGATAGCTTCTTTTATAATCTCCACACCATATACCTGTCTGGCTTTCTGCGCAAGGAAGAGGGAAATAGTGCCGATACCGCAATACATATCCCAGACCGTCTCATGGCCTTTCAGGTCCGCGTATTCCAAAGCCTTGGAATAGAGAACTTTTGTCTGTTGTGGATTTACCTGGAAGAATGACATGGGACCAATCCGGTAACGGATATCCCCGATGTAATCCTCGATGTAATCCTTACCCCAAACTGTCTCACACTCCGGGCCGAGAATCCGGTTGGTATTCTTTGTGTTGGTATTAACGATAACACTGGTCATGCCATCAATCGCCTGAAGAGACTGAATCAATTCTGAAAGATGACTGAACTGATCAGCCTTCCCGTTAATAATCAGGCATACCAT
>CADBOX010000291.1 GCA_902796415.1 uncultured Lachnospiraceae bacterium | reverse complement strand
GCGCCATCATGCCTGCTTGCATAGGTCTCCAGAGCATTTTCCATCTCCGACAGGGCCAGTGGGAGGGTGGAGATAATGTCCACTCTGTCATTGATCCCATAGGAAGAAATGAGGTCAAATAACCGGTTCATCTCCTCCTGGCCATAGGACTGTTTCAACTCGATTACTGCCCGCTTATCCGAGTGTTCCAAAATCGACAGATAACTCTCAATCTTCAGGATATTCTCATTCGGATAGTTATCAATCCGGTTACCGCCAGTGTACTTCAGATCTTTGATGTCATCATAAGTCGACTCGGATATAAGAATATCTCTTCCAAATAATCTCTGCAGATTATTGTCATGCTGCACCACAAAGAACCCATCTGAGGTACGGAAGATATCGCACTCGATTCCATCAAAATTATTCATGGTTGCCAGCTTAAATGCGGGTCTGGAATTCTCAGGAGCGACACCCATATAACCTCTATGGGCAATCACCTCCAGTTTCGATCTGTCAAGAGTAGTAACGATAACATCAATGGTATTACTCTTCACTCGTCCGTCTTCCGTAATGGCATAGATGGAAGCATTCCCTTCTTTCAGGCCGGTGACATTGCCATTGGAGTCCACTTTTGCGATATCCGGTTTGCTGGATACCCAGGTGATTTTCTGTCCGGTATTATTAGGTGTTACCGTTGACTTAAGACGAATCGATCCCCCTTTCTCCACATAAGGGTATTGGAAGGCATATGCAATCTTGATGGAAGAAATCTTCGGTACCACCTTGACATTACAAGAAAGCTTTGTATTGCTTCCGTCGGTAGCTTCCACTGTAATGGCAGTCTCACCGGGTTTGATTGCCGTCACAAGGCCGGTCGGATTCACCGTTGCCACATCCGGGTCAGAAGAAGACCATTCCAAATGCTTATTCACTGCATTGTAAGGCAGTGCCGTCACGATCATCTGGTAAGTACTTCCCTGCAGTAAGGTGGTCGGTTTTCTGACAAACTGAAATCTCTTGATCCTCTTACCGACGAAGACTTTAACTTTACATTTGACCTTCTTGTTACTTTTCATCCTGACGGTAATATAGGAAAACCCTTTCTTCTTTGCTTTCAGTTTACCATTTTTATCTACCGTGATAACCTTTTTGTTTGAAGACAAAAAGGTAAGCTGGTTCTTTGCTACCTTCTTCTTCTGTGGAGTAATTACGACCAGATTCATCGTCTTCTTCAGAGGCAATGTGTAGCCTTCCTTCAGATTGCTGATCTCAATTTTTTTCACATTCTTCGTCTTATTCTTCTTAGTATTTTTTGCCGCTGCAAACGTGGGGGTAGTAGAAATAATCAAGAACATACAAGCAAATAACAAGGTCAAACATCCATAAAGGAATCTCCTGCCACCGCCTGTCCTGTCTGATTTCCGCTTCCCAGCGACTTTTCTAACATCCATACTTTATCAACTCTCCTTCTACAACACATACCGCGTTCTCACACTGCTTTCATTAACAAAATACATCGATTTCTAAATATTACCATAAATAGTGATATTTCTCAAGACGGGAGGTACAGGGTTTTTTCTCGTCTATCTGTAACAGTAGCCTCCGTCAACCTTGATCAGAGATCCATTGATATAGGTGGAATGGATTACGCTCAGAACAGCCTGGGCGATCTCGTCCGGGTCGGCGAATCGATGGAGGGCTACCTTATCGCAGATTCTCTGGCGCTGATCCGCCGGTTTTTCTTTCTGCCAGGGAGTCTCCACGAATCCGGGCAAGATTGCGTTCACCCGGATGCTGCGGTCTGCGTATTCTTTTACAAGAGATTGGGTCAGCCCATTCACTGCCGCTTTGGATACGGTGTAAGGAACGGATGTGGCATGGGGATAGACTGACATATCTGAGCTTATAAATACGACGGATGCCTTCTCATTCAGGTATGGATCCAAGGATCTTGCCAAGGCTGCAGGTGCATTAATGTTGACATTCATCACATGCATCCACTGGTCCCAGGTCAGTTCTTTCCACCGTGTTCTGTCTGTGCATCCGGCATTTAAGATCAGAGCGTCCAGTCCTTCTGCCAACAATCCCTTCTGATTCAGTGTATCCATGAAATGAGCGATATCTCCTTCTTCTTCCATGGCCTGCCGGATTACGATAATGTTCTTATCATAACTTTCTTCCAGCTTCTTCCGGACGTCTTCCGCATTCTTCACGTCACTCGCATAGTTTGTGATCACCCGGTATCCATCTCCCAATAAACTCTGGGTGATGGATAAGCCGATTCCTTTGGTTCCCCCTGTCACGATTGCTGTCTTCATAAGCACTCCTTTATAACAAATAAAATACTTTCCTATTCATAACTTCCTACCAATCCAACTGAATCACATGATTCCCTTTATAATAATTGGATATGGTCTCGCTGATGCACTCCGTCGTCTTTCGGTCAAGGTTTGCATCCGACAGGGGTCTTCCTTCCCTCACGGATCTGACGAACTGCACCAGTTCAAAACGGATTCCCTCCCCGTCGAGCTGATAGAAATATCTCGCATTCTGAGAAGGGTCTTCATAACGCACTTCAAAATAATCCGTCTTCCACCAGGGTGCCGGTACGTAGATGTACCCCTTTGTACCCGATACGATCAGATCACCTTCTGCTTTGACTCTGTTACCCAGCTTGATATTGGCGGTAGCCGATGGATAGATGAAATTCATCTCCAAAAATGCATCAATCTCCGGATGTTCCTTATCCCTGCTGCAGATGTATCGCACATCTTTATATTCTGTACCCAGCATCTGGAAAACCGGAAGCATGGCGATGGTCCCCCAGGAATCGATGGCATTCCAATGGTGGCGGAAATCACCGGATTCCTTTCCTTCGGCCAGACTGGTACAGGTGGCATTGATGGACATAACCTTGCCTATCTTCCCGGATTTCACCAGGAGGCGGAGGCGGTTATAGGCAGTGGAATAGGCTGTCTTGATGGCTTCCATGAGAATCAGTTCTTTCTCATCCGCCAGTTCGAACAGCTCCCTGCACTGCTCTCCATCCAGAGCAATGGGTGATTTGCACAGAACATGTTTCCCTTTCAGAAGGGCTCTTCTGACCATCTCATAACGTTTGAAGGGATGCGGAGCCAGGTAGACGGCATCGCAGGTGTCCAGCAATGCATCGTAATCATCAAAAAATGTAGTCTCCACGTTGGCAACTATGGGATTAACCTTCTTCTCGGAATAAATCCCTGCCACTTCCGCGCCGTTCACATATCCGCACTCGGTGCAGTACTTCATGAATTCCACCTGTTCTGCATCACCGGCAATGCCAATACGGATCTTATTTTCTTTTGTCCTGATCTCGGAGCTGGAAATCCCCTCTGTCCGGTCAAGGTAGACAACCTTACAGTATTCGTTCAGATAATCGAATTTCCCTTTCCAGTCCGATCCGATGGCAAAGATATCGACACCGTAAGAAATGATGTCGTCGATTTTCTGACCTTCGTATTCCTCCACGATGATCTCATCAGCAATCCCGGTATCCCTCACCGCATTTATCCGCTCAAGCAATGGCTGTTCCACGTTAATCTTGCCACGGTATTTATCGTAGTCGCTTGAGGTGACACCCACGATCAGGTAGTCGCCAAGCTTCTTGGCACGCTCCAGCAGCCGGATGTGGCCATAATGAAGCATATCATAAGTTCCATAGGTTATAACTTTAATCATCTTGTCCCCTTTTATCTAAATATCTATTGACATTCCGTCATGAAAAATGTAACTAGGCTCGTTTTGATATAATATACCTCGGTCTCCCTTTAATCTCATGATAAATCTTCGCGATATAGAAACCGATGATTCCCAGACTGATCATAATAATACTGCTGGTGAAGCACTGCAGGATAATTACGGTGGTGAATCCTTCCAGAGATGAGCCATTCCATTTCTGATACAGAGTAATTATGCTAAGCACGATTCCCACGGTCAGCAATATGCCCCCCAATACACTTACGATATACATAGGGACCGACGTGAAGGAAGATATATTATCAATGGCATATTGAACCAATGAGCCTGTGGACCATTTGGACTC
>CADBOX010000290.1 GCA_902796415.1 uncultured Lachnospiraceae bacterium | reverse complement strand
CCGGAGGTCCTGGACGATTATCTCCGTGTCACTTCCCCGGGGGTGTGGATGATTCTGGGAGCTGTGATCCTGATGCTTACAGGCATGATCGTATGGGGTATATTCGGACATATCGATTCCAAGGTTGAGGTTGCAGTGGTTTCAGAGCAAGGAGGAAAGTACTGTCTGGTTCCCGAGGAGGCCCTGGACGCGGTGATCGACCACCGTACAGTAACAGTGAAAGGGAATGAACTGGAATTAGCACCAAAATCCATCGAACCTATGCAGGTGGAAGATTCCATGAATATCTATATCCAGATGGCAGGGAACCTGAAACCCGGTGATGTGGTGTATCCTGTGGAAGTAACCTCGGAGCTGAAGGAGGGTGTGTACACCGGAATCATCGTCACCGAGACCATCACACCGATCAAATTCCTGATCAATTAATGTGCTTGTTAAGATTTCAGAGATTTCAGTACATTGATTCATAATTGGAGCAGATTATGTCAGATAATAACAGAGAAATTCGTAAAAACAGAATAAATAAGCCGGTGATGAAAGGGGTGGCCAAGGTTCCCGTGATCATGCAGCTGGAGATGCTGGAGTGCGGAGCGGCATGCCTTACCATGGTTCTGGCTTACTACGGCAAATGGATCACTCTGGAGCAGGCCCGCATGGATTGCGGAGTATCCAGAGATGGGTCCAATGCGAAAAACCTGATGATTGCAGGTCGAAGTCATGGGATGGAGGTTCATGCCTACCGCATGGAGCCGGAAGCACTTCTGGAGGAAGGCCCCTATCCCTGTATCATCCATTGGGGATTTAATCATTTTGTGGTGCTGGATGGCTTCCAGGGAAAGAATGCGGTGATCAACGATCCTGCCAGAGGGAAAGTAAAGATTTCCTGGGAGGAGTTTGACAAACAGTTTACCGGAATCTGCATGACCTTTGAGCCTGCGGAGGATTTCGTGCCATCCGGGAAGAAAAAATCAATCTGGGAATATGCAGGAGAAAGACTGCGTGGCTCGAAGACCGCGGTCATGTTTGTGCTGCTTACCACGGCAATCACTTCTTTACTCGGGATCATCTATCCGATCTTCGGCCGGATCTTTCTGGACCGGCTATTGACGGGGAAGAGCCTCAACTGGTTTTATCCATTTCTTGTCGCATTGACTACCGTGTCATTTATATCAGTCATGATGGCTTGGATTTCCGCCATCTACAGCCTGAAGATTCAAGGGAAGATGGCCGTGGTAGGAAACACCTCCTACCTGTGGAAGGTTCTTCGCCTGCCCATGCATTTCTTCAGTCAGAGGATGGCAGGGGATATCTCAGAACGCCAGAATGCCAATGCAGAGGTGGCTGGTATCATGGTCAACACTATAGCCCCTCTGGGCATCAACACCATCATGCTGATCTTCTACCTGGTGGTAATGATCCGGTATAGTGTCCTGCTGACTGCTATCGGTGTCGGTGCAATCCTGATCAATACTTTGATCTCCTGGTATATTACCCAGAAAAGAATCAATATCACCCGTGTCTCCCTGCGGGATGCGGCAAAATTATCCGGAATCACGGTTTCCGGTATCGGCATGATCGAGACCATCAAATCCAGTGGGGCAGAGAAGGGATTCTTTGAAAAATGGGCAGGTTATCAGGCCAGCGTGAATACCCAGAAGGTTCGTTTCCAGAAGGTGAATCAGATGCTTGGACTCATACCCACCGCAGTTGGGGCATTGGCAAATCTTCTGATTCTTGGGCTGGGTATCTATTTTGTCATCCTGGATCCGACACATTTTACCGTCGGCATGGTTTTTGCCTTCCAGGGATTGTTGTCTTCTTTTATGGCTCCGGCCAATTCTGTGATTCAGACCGGGCAGACCATGCAGGAGATGATCACACAGATTGAACGTGTGGAAGATGTGATGAGCTATCCGGTGGATCCCTGTTTCGAGGAACGTCCCAAGACGGAAGACTACCGGAAACTGACGGGAGAGATTGACATGGAGCATGTCACTTTCGGTTATTCCAGACTGGCTCCGCCTCTGATCGAGGATTTCTCACTCCATGTGAAACCAGGACAGAAGATTGCCCTGGTGGGCAGATCCGGCTGCGGGAAATCCACTCTGTCGAAATTACTCACCGGTTTGTATCAGCCTTGGTCCGGTAAGGTTCTGTATGACGGAAAGGAGCTGGGTCAGATTGACAGAGATGTCTTTACCGGTTCCGTGTCGGTTGTGGACCAGGATATCATATTGTTTGATGACACGGTTGCCCAGAACATCCGTATGTGGGATGATTCCATCGAAGACTTTGAAGTAATCCTGGGTGCCCGGGACGCGGGAATCCATGATGATATCATCCAGAAAAACGGTGGATATCAGCATAAGATGCTGGAGGGAGGAAAGGATTTCTCCGGAGGACAGAGACAGCGGCTGGAGATCGCCCGGGCCCTGTCCCAGGATCCAACCATCTGTATCCTGGATGAAGCGACCTCCGCACTGGATGCCAAGACAGAGTATGAGGTGGTTAAAGCCATCACGGACCGTGGCATCACATGTATTGTTATCGCTCACCGTCTTTCTACCATCCGGGATTGTGATGAGATCATCGTCCTGGAACAGGGGAAAGTGGTGGAGCGCGGCACCCATGAGGACCTGCTGGCCTTAGGCGGGTACTATAAAAAACTGGTGATCAATGAATAGGAAAGGAGAGAAAGATGGGTTGGTTCGATGAACAGATAGAATATCGAAAAAAACGGGAAAATGAACTCCTTTCTGATTCTTTTCAGAATATAGCCTGGTCTATCACCGGTCGTAAGATCGGGGAAGGCTGGATTGATGAAGATGCGGATATCAAAGATGCCGTTTCCCAACTGCTGAAGTATTTCCATATAAAAGAGAAGGAAGTTCCTTCTAAGATCAAAGAGCTGGAGGACCGGCTGGACTATCTGCTGTCATCCTCAGGAATTCTCTATCGGGAGGTCCGGCTGCAGAAGGGATGGCATGCGGATTCCATAGGTCCGATGATCACCACCCTGGAGGAGGACGGTACGGTTATCACGGTTCTGCCAGGACAGAACGGAGGATACTATTATCAGGATCCGTTTAGCGGAAGCAGAGTAAAAGTGAACGGTTCCGAGGAGAAAAAAATCGGTACCGGAGCCTGGGCCTTCTACCGGCCTTTTCCTATGAGAAAGCTGGGGCTGCGGGACCTGTGGAGATATATGACAGAATGTCTGACCCGATGGGATTTTATCAGTTTCGGGATAGCCGCGGCAGTGGTAACCCTGGTGGGCCTGATCATGCCGAAATTAAATCAGATCCTTATGGGAGACGTGGCGGACCGGTACAGGAGCACCCAGCTGCTGCTGGCGGTCATGACGTTCATGTTATGTGCAACCTTAGGGAATCTCATGTTCACTGCCATACGGGAATTGCTGTTGGCAAGGATTCAGACAAAACTGTCTGTTAATTTCAGCGCGGCTTCCATGATGCGTATTCTTTCCTTGCCTGCCGCTTTCTTCAAGGACTATTCGGCAGGTGAGCTCAATCAATACCTTAGCTACATGTCGTCCCTCTGTGACACTATGGTGACTTCCCTGCTGTCAGTCAGTATCACCGGGATTTTCTCCCTGGTATATTTATTTCAGATATTTTCCTTTGCCAGAAGCCTGGTATTACCAGCTCTCATCGTCACTGTTGCCACTCTCATCATCAGCATAATGACGACTTCAATGCAGATGACCATAGGAAAGGAAAAAATGCAGCTGGCAGCCAAAGAAAAGGGCCTGGTATTCTCCCTGATCTCCGGTGTTCAGAAGCTGCGTCTTGCCGGCGCGGAAAACAGGGCATTTGTCCGCTGGTCCAAAGTGTATGCCCAGGAGGCAGCACTGACCTATAATCCGCCGACCCTGATCAAGCTGAGCAATGTATTTATCACAATGGTCTCCATGATTGGAACCATTGCCATGTACTATATCGCAGTGGTCAACAATGTGTCCAGAGCAGATTATATCGCTTTTAACAGTGCTTATGGATATATCAATACAGCCTTTCAATCCCTGGCTGCCATGGCACTGAGCATCGCGACCATCCGCCCTATCATTGATCTGATCCGTCCTCTGCTGGAGGCGGAGCCGGAGGAAGCAGAAGGATTGGAAATCGTGACCTCTTTATCAGGGAGCGTGGAACTCTCCCATGTATCCTTCCGCTATGGGGAGGACAGTCCCCTGGTGCTGGATGATATCTCCATCACGATACCTGCCAGACAGTATGTAGCCATCGTGGGTAAAACCGGCTGTGGAAAATCCACGATCATGAGGTTGCTTCTGGGGTTTGAGCAACCCACGAAAGGGAGTATCTTCTACGATAAAAAGGACAGCAAAAGGCTGAATATGAGATCAGTACGCAAACAGATCGGTGCTGTGATGCAGGATAATGGGGTATTTACGGGAAGCGTTTTTGAGAATATCACCATCTCTGCCCCCTCCCTCACTCTGACAGAAGCCTGGGAAGCAGCTGAGATTGCCGGATTAGCAGAGGATATCCGGAATATGCCCATGGGGATGAGTACCGTTATCCAGGAAGGATCCGGAGGAATCTCCGGGGGACAGAGACAGCGCCTGATGATTGCCAGGGCGATAGCCCCCAAACCCAGGCTGCTCCTCCTGGACGAAGCCACTTCCGCTCTGGATAATATCACCCAGAAACAAGTGTCGGATGCATTGGAGGAGATGCGGTGTACCAGGATCGTCATCGCTCACCGCCTGTCCACCATCCGCCACTGTGACCGCATCCTGGTTCTGGATGGGGGTAAGATCATTGAAGACGGAACCTATGACGAACTGATCGCCTTGGACGGCAGCTTTGCCGAACTGGTGGCAAGACAGAGGCTGGATGAAGATTAAATCATCCTGATTGTTAAAAAAGAAAAAGGGTGTACCGACAGCCACGGGAGGATTCATACGATCCCGCAGCTGCCGGCGCACCCTTTATCAGTTTTGCTTCTTATGAATATATTACTCAATAGTAAGGATATCAACGAATCCGGTAATCTCAAACACTTCGCTGATGGTTTCATTTACATTTCTGATTACCATGGTACCCTGTTTGTTCATCTGTTTCTGTGTAGATAAAAGAACACGGAGTCCGGCGGAAGAGATGTAATCAAGTTTGGAGAAATCAAGGATGAGTTCTTCGATTCCGTCAAGGCTGCCCTGAAGTTCTTTCTCAAAATCAGGGGATGTGTTGGTATCAAGTCTTCCTTCCAAAGCAATATTTAATGTAGTGCCATTTTGCTCTTTATTAATTGTCATTTCTATACCTCCATGATAATCAATCATTTTCTTTTCTATTAAATCTACATCATATTGTATCAGTTTGAGGAAAATATTACAACGATGTTTTTTATTTTGTTTTGCTATTTTATTTCAAGTGGCCCGTTTTTTTCTCTACATTGACTTTTTCAGGACCAATAGTGTATAGTATGAGTTGTTTTTAAGCCATAAAAGCAATCTGAATCAGGAAATAAATCCATTGCAATCAGTTGATAGAACAAGAGTCGGAAAGGAATACCCCCTATGGATTATGCGAAAGAATCACTGAAGAAACATTATGAATGGCAGGGGAAGATCGAGGTCGTATCCCGTGCCTCCGTCGACAGTAAGGATGCCTTGTCCCTGGCATATACGCCAGGTGTTGCCCAGCCTTGTCTGGAGATTCAAAAAGATGTGAACAAAAGTTATGAACTTACCCGCCGATGGAATACGGTGGCGGTGGTTACCGATGGATCGGCTGTGCTGGGCCTTGGCAATATCGGTCCGGAAGCCGGTATGCCTGTCATGGAAGGAAAATGTGTCTTATTCAAAGAATTCGGCGATGTGGACGCCTTTCCTCTCTGCATCCGTTCCAGGGATGTGGACGAGATCGTCAATACAGTGGCACTGTTGGCAGGCTCTTTCGGTGGAGTGAATCTGGAGGACATCTCAGCCCCCAGGTGTTTTGAGATAGAAAAAAAATTAAAAGAGAGATGTGATATCCCTATCTTTCATGATGATCAGCACGGTACCGCGGTGATTACTTTAGCCGGCTTAACGAATGCCTTAAAGATTGTCGGCAAGAAGATTGACGAGGTAAGAGTCGTTATGAACGGAGCCGGAGCTGCCTCCATCGCCATCAGTAAACTGCTATTAAGTGCCGGTGTGAAACATCTCACCCTCTGCGATACCAGAGGTGCCATCTATGAGGGCAGAAAAGAGAGAATGAATGCCGTCAAAGAAGAGATGGCGAAAGTGACCAACCGGGAGAAGATAGAGGGAAGTCTGGCTGATGTTTTGGCCGGCGCTGATGTATTCATCGGCGTTTCCGCCCCAAATTCCGTAACTACAGAGATGGTTAGAAGCATGAATTCTGATCCGATTATCTTCGCCTGCGCCAATCCTGATCCGGAGATCTTTCCTGAGGATGCTAAGGCAGGCGGCGCAGCGGTGATCGCCACCGGACGAAGTGATTACCCGAATCAGATTAATAACGTACTGGCCTTCCCGGGCATATTCCGGGGTACTCTGGATTGCAGGGCCAGCGATATCAATGATGCCATGAAGGTGGCAGCTGCACATGCCTTAGCCAACCTTATTTCCGAAGAAGAATTATCTGCAGATTATATCATCCCTGCCGCCTTTGACCCCCGTGTCAAGGATGCGGTGGCAGAAGCAGTAAAAAAAGCCGCCCGGGAATCCGGCGTAGCAAGAATCTGAGTCGGTTTAAAAAAAATTATCCCTCCATATAAATTTCTCGTATTAATAGATGTAGGTAGATAAGGCCGATAATAAACAAAAGAGATAGTATGAGAAATTTAAGGAGGTAAAAGAATGAACGGTTTAATTTTAGCTATAACAGTAGTGAGTGCACTTGTGTGGATGGCACTTTCCATCGCAGGAAACTGGATGATGTTTAAAAAGGCAGGCAAGCCGGGATGGCATAGTCTTGTACCGTTCCTGAATGTGTACGATGAGTTTTCATTGTGCTGGAAGGGAGCCTACGGAGTATTTTTCCTGGTTGCAGTTACTGCAATCAACCTGATTGTACATTTTGTCAATCCGGTAAGTATGGTTGTTAAGATCATTATTACGGTAGTAACAATCATTTTATTCATAGTACATGTGAAACAAAGCTTCCGTTTAGCGAGATCATTTGGCTTTGGAAGCCTTTACGGATTCTTCCTGGTCATCTTCAATGGCCTGGCAAAGATCATTCTTGGTTTAAGCGATGCCCAGTACATCGGAAACCCATGTGAAGCATAAAAACTAATCCATGACACGCCCATGACACGAATGTGATAATTCGGGTCATGGGTTTTTTTTTATAATCCCACCTATTTGACATGGGTTTTTCCAAGGACTATAATTTTAAAAAAGGAGTTTTGCAGTATGGAACGGATAGAGCGGATTAAGGATATGGAGCAACGTCTGGATATGTCCCGCCAGGCTTTGGACGGTCTGGAGGAGGCATTAGCTGTCTACGAATCGGTTCAGGAAGACTACCAGACCCTCTGTGACTATTATGAGAGCCATTTGTGGATGGAGGACTTTGAGGCTGATGAAGCAGGGAAACTGCCTCCGGAACTAAAGAGAGGGGTTCTGTCTGAAGATGCGGTATATGATTTGATCACCGACAATCATGATCTTATGGTCCGGATGTTAAAAGTGATCACCGGGGAATTGGAGAATAAGACGAGGAGGAAACCATGAAAAAGAAGACAATATTAACTTTGTGGCTTGCTGTTATGGTTATGTGTAATCTGTCTGTGATTGCATATGCAGCGGAAGAGCCAAAGACAGGGACTGCCGAAGAAAAGATAGACGCAGGTATAAAGACACCGGTTTTTACCACTGTATCCCGAAAAGGGAAGGGTAAGACTACTGTTTCCTGGGGCAAAATCCCCAAAGTCTCGGGGTATGAGATCCAGTATTCAATCAGGAATGACTTTTCCGGCGCCAGGAGTGTATATGCCAGGAAGGGATCTGCCGCAAGCAAAAAAATCTCAGGACTTTCCACCCAAAAAGATACTTACCTGCGTATGCGGGCTTATAAAAAGGTATCCGGAGAGAAGTACTATTCAAAATGGAGTGCCAATGCCAGACTGATCGTCTGGAAGTCTTCCTGGGAATATGCAGGATACTCCAAGATTCATTCAGACCCGGTTACTCTCTACGAATCATCTGCATCCAAGAAGAAACTGAAGAAGATTACCGTGGCAGTGAATGCAGGACATGGATGCCGAGGCGGGGAATCCAAGAAGACACTATGTCATCCCAACGGTACTCCCAAGGTGACCGGAGGGAGTACAGCGGCAGGATCCAAATATGCTACCTCCATCAACAGCGGTACCACGATCCATGGTAGCAGCGAGGCTTCTGTCAATCTCAGGGTAGCCAAAAAGCTGAAAGAGAAACTCCTGGCCAAGGGTTATAATGTTCTCATGATCCGGCAGGATTCCAACACTCAGCTTGATAATATCGCCAGAACAGTCATGGCCAACAAGAATGCCAACTGCCATGTGGCCATTCATTTTGACTCAACCAGCAGCAACAAAGGGGCATTTGCCATCAGTGTGCCAAACGTCAGCTCCTACCGTAACATGCAGCCGGTGAAATCTCACTGGAGACAGCATAATGCGTTGGGATCCGATCTGGTAAGGGGATTGAGGTCCGCAGGAGTTAAAATCTT
>CADBOX010000289.1 GCA_902796415.1 uncultured Lachnospiraceae bacterium | reverse complement strand
TACCCTTGAATGCTTTGAATCAGATCTATGATCCTCTCCAACTCTTCCTTCGAGTAATATTCGATTTCTATTCTACCTTTATGATTCTTCTTTTCTTTGATGCTTACTTTACTTCCGATAATTTCTTTCATTTTATTTTCAAAGAAAGTAACCATCTCATCCTTTTTTTCTTCCTCTTTTAATACAGGAGGATTATCTATTTGTTTTATGATCTTCTTAACCAGTTTTTCCGTATCTCGGACATTCAGATTTTCATCCAGAATCTGAAGTGCAACTTCGTATTGTTTGTCTTTGTCTTCCAGAATAAGCAATGCTCTGCCATGTCCACTGCTGATAAGATTCTCAAGGATCATTTTTTGAACTCTGTCATCCAGTTTGAGAAGACGCATGGTATTGGTAACAGCAGCCCGGCTTTTGGAAACACTGTTCGCAATCTCTTCCTGCTTAAATCCATATTCTATTCTTAATTGTTCATAGGCTTTTGCTTCCTCGATAGGATTGAGATCTTCTCTCTGGATATTCTCTATCAGAGAAATCTTTACCCTTTCTTTCTCATCATATTCTCTTACGATGACAGGAAGCTTTTTTAGTCCGGCAATTTTGCTTGCCCTCCATCTTCTCTCTCCCGCTACGATTTCATAATAGCCATCTTTTTTCTGAACGATCAAAGGTTGCAGCACTCCGAACTGCTTTATGGAATCTGACAACTCTTCGATAGCATCTTCATCAAATACTTTTCTGGGCTGAGAGCGGTTAGGTTCTATCTTACGGATATCAATCTCAAGGATATCTTCTATATTATCAGGATTTTTTGAATCTGCTTTTGCTTTTGAATCTTTGGAAGCTTTATTCTCATCTTCCGTTTTATTTTCATTTGATGGACTTGCGCTTGGTATGAGGGCATCCAAACCTCTACCTAATCCTCTTTTTTTCACTGCCATCTCTATAAGTCCTTTCTGCCATTAAGACTCTGCTTCCGTTTTTTCTATTACTTCCTCTGCCAATAATCGATATGCCTGAGCGCCACTGGATTTACGATCGTATAGATTAATAGGTAATCCATAACTTGGTGCTTCAGCCAGTCGAACATTACGAGGTATAATCGTCTTGTATATATCGTACTGCAGGTTATCCTTCACATTCTCCACCACCTGCAAAGAAAGATTCGTCCTGGCATCATACATGGTAAAGACAACACCCTCTATATGCAGTTCCGGATTAAGATTCTTCTGTATCAGGTTGATCGTATAGATTAATTGAGACAAACCATCTAATGCATAGAACTCACATTGTATGGGAACTATGACAGCATCTGATGCGGTCATCGCATTTACTGTCAACATTCCAAGAGCAGGCGGACAATCGAGAAGAATATAATCGTACTGATTCCTTATCTCCGATAGTCTTTCTTTCAGTATATACTGCATGTTTTCCTGAGTAATTAATTCTATCTCAGCCCCTGCAAGATTTCTATTTGCCGGTATCAGATAAAATTCATCAAAATAGTCTGATAAAGATATCTTGGCATCTTCCATAGATATATCTCCGGTCATCACTTCGTAAGTGGTTTTGTCCAGATCGTTTTTCTCCAGACCTAATCCACTTGTGGTATTTCCCTGAGAATCCATATCAATAAGAAGTACTTTTTTCTTTTTTTCTGCAAGGCATGCTGCCAGATTGATGGCAGTTGTGGTTTTACCAACTCCACCTTTCTGGTTCGCTACTGCTATTACTTTACCCATAATAAAACCTCCACACGAATCCCGATGTTAATGATGTGATATTACTTATAATTATGCTGATATCACATATTACATCTGATCAGAGTATTGATATTATACCATATATTAATGATAATTACACATCAATGTTTCACGTGAAACATTTTAATTTTTTGTATTATTTTAACAATATGCTATTAAACCATAATCTTTTTCTCAAAAATCATTATCTTATCTTTCAGTAATATTCTTACTAATATTTCCAAAAATGTTTCACGTGAAACATTTAATCTTTATGGATCATCTTAGAAAATAAAAAATGTTTCACGTGAAACATTTTTCATCATGAAACATTTTTATCTTTTGTGTATTATTTTTATATGATTACATCTGTTCAGGACATTCTATCCCAAGAAGATCTAAAGCATCCTTTATTACATTCATAGTTAATTGGACAACTTTTAATCTTGCATATCTCACATTGTCATCTTCTACATTGATCTGACAATCATGATAGAACTTATTGAAATGCTGAGCAACAGATACAACAAACCTGGAGATAAGGAAGGGTTCAAATTTTTCAGAAGCATCTTTAACTACTTGTGGGAATCTTGACATATCCTTTAATAAGTTCATGGTCACTTCATCAGTCAAAACATTGTAATCAACCTTTTCAGGAATTTCAACATTACCTACTTTACGGAAGATACTTGCACATCTCGCATAAGTATATTGAACATATGGACCGGTTTCACCATCAAAGTTAAGAATCTTATCCCAGTTAAAGATAACGTCTTTAATTCTCTGATTATAGAGATCATTGAACAGGATTGCTCCGATTCCCACCTGTCTTGCTACTTGATCTTTGTTAGGAAGATCCGGATTTTTCTCTTCTATGATTTCACGAATCTTTTGAATTGATTCATGAAGAATTTCTTCTGCATAGATGACATTTCCACTTCTTGTGGAGAGCTTACCACCTTCCATACTTACCAATCCATATGGAATATGAGTCATATTTTCTGACCAGTCATATCCCATAAGATTAAGCACTTTAAATACCTGAGCAAAATGTAATTTTTGTTCAAGGCCTGTGACATAAAGGCATTTATCAAAATCATAAGTTCTCTTACGATATATTGCCGCTGCCAAGTCTCTTGTAGCATAAATACTACTGCCATCTTTCTTCATGATCAGGCAGGGAGCCATATCATATTCATCTAAAGGAACGATATATGCACCATCACTTAAAACCAGAAGTTTCTTATCTTCCAGCATCTCCACAACTTCCTGGGTTTTATCTCTATAGAAGCTCTCTCCTGTAAAGTGATCAAATTCCATACCAAGGAGTTCATATATTCTACGATATTCTACAAGACTGATGTCCACAAACCAACGCCAGATTTCCAAAGCTTCTTCATTACCCTGTTCCATCTTGGCGAACCATTCACGTGCCTGATCTTCTAGACTTGGATCTTTCTCTGCTTCCTCATGGAATTTCACATAGATCTTCATGAGTTCTGAGATACCGTTTTTTTCTACTTCTTCTTTGCTTCCCCATTTCTTATAAGCAACGATAAGTTTACCAAACTGTGTACCCCAATCACCAAGATGATTGATTCTTTCCACATGATAACCTAGTTTATTATATATCTTATAGATAGAATTACCGATGATGGTAGTTCTCAGATGACCTACATGGAAATTCTTCGCTACATTTGGAGAGGAATAATCAATACAGATTGTTTTCCCTTCCCCTTCATCAGATCCACCGAAATTTTCCTGAGAGATAGTATTAACAAGATTTCTGGCATACTCCTCCTGTGCCATAAAAAAGTTGATATAACCTCCTACATTCTCAACTTTCTCAAAGATCGGATATTCTTTCTCATCTATTTTAGCCTTAATATCCTGGGCAATGATGTTCGGAGCTTTCCGAAATACTTTTGCAAGGCGAAAGCAAGGGAATGCATAATCACCCATATTGCTCTTCTTAGGAATTTCAAGAGATAACTCTATGTCCTCCCTGGATAATTCCTCTATATTTTCTGCCAGAATATCAATTAATTTATTTTTCATTTCTTGTCTCCTGTTTTACGGATTTCCATTTCTTCCTGGATACGGTCAATCTCCACCAGGAATTCCTGAATCTCCCTCATCTTTGTATCATATTGATCTATATTATTTTCTATCCGATTCACATCGGCAGTCAGTTGTTTTACTCTCTCATCTTTATGGTTTTCTTCATTTCCAACCAGACTTAAAGGTGAGAAAAAATGACGGGTATCCTTTTGATCATTTGATTTGAATAGTTTCTTATCTTTCTGTTCCAACTCAAATCTCATCTCTGTGACTTCATTCTCAAGAGCATCTTTTCTCTCATTCAGGAAAGCATACTCTGAAGTAAGATGTCTTTTAAGGCGATCATGAAATACCAGGATTCTGTTTTTATAATTAGTCTCCTCTTTAAAGGACAGCGGATTGTCGGATGGATTTTCTTTCTTGCTCATCATCGTAACCTCCTCTGACTTTTAATCGATATCATAATAATCTGATGATAATATCATTATAATTTCATTCTGATTTATAATTATAAAGGATCTTTTGATGGTACTCCACTCTTTCTGGGGTATGTTTTGTTTGTTGCCCTGTCTTTTCTTATCTTAAGGAGTAGACGCTCTGCATCTTCTCCCTCAAGTTGGAATTCACAGGCCTCCTCCAAAGAACATCCCAGGATCCG